>NZ_JBHYFM010000008.1:0-128083 GCF_051859525.1 Roseinatronobacter sp.
CGGCTCATCGCGTTCCATTGTGCGCAACACTGTGCGCAGCTGGTCTTCATCGGACGGGAAAATGTCGTCACGGTTGCGGAATGCACCTGCGGGCACATTCCCTGCGGGCCACCGGATTGCGCGCACATCTTCCATCCGCAGACGTTCGCCGTAATTCAGCTGGCGGGTGACAACAAATATTTCTGTTGTCGGCAGGATTTGCTGCTGCTGTTCGGCCAGCAATGTCTGATACTGGACGATACGGTCATGGATCGTCTTGGCCGCCAGACCCGCCAAACCAATTCCCAACAGCAAAACCAATGCAAGAAGCACTCTCATATTCCGGTTCCTTCCTTTGGTCGGCCAGACCCGCGCACAGGACGCGGGGTACCTGAGTGGGGTTGGGATGCAACGGTCATTGGACAAGCCTCGGCGTTCCGCAGTCGGAACTAAGAAGTTCCAAATCTGCGTTGCCAACATTTACGCCGGCGACGTCAAGTGTGGCGTCCAATACTGTATCCACAATCCCAGCGACACTCAAAAGCAAGCCATTCTGCAGAAGTGCCAACACCGCGTTGACGACCGGTGCCAACAACGCTCCGATAAGGCTTTGGTGCTGAGGCTTGACGCGTATCGAAAGGCCATTCCCACCTAACAAGCTGGAAATTGCGGTTGATAACGCCTCGTTCGTAGAGAGACTGGCGCGCGTGTTTCCGTCCAGAACATTCTGATTGGTGAAAAACACAAAATCCGTTTCACTGGCCCCAACCACAGCATGCCCCTTGGCCTGCAGCGTAAGCAGACCCAGTTTTATGGATGGCAACAAAGGGACACTCACCTCCACAGAAATATCCAGCAAATCGGCATATCCCAAATCCGACGGAGTGAGCTTCTGGTCAGACAAGAGTCTTTCCTCGTTGAAGTGTCCCAAGAACAACTCGGTGACCCGTGGGCCGTTTGCCCCATCCATTGTCGGCCCTGTCTGGAACACCGCAACGACTGTATCCGAGCGTTCCGGTCGGCAGTTTGCATGGATTAATTCAGTTTCTGCGCTGGCCAATTCCAAGTATAGCGGCAGACGCAGTTCAAGCGCCTCCACCCCGACACCAAGCGACCCCAATAGATCAGGGTCCAACTCCAGTTTCGTACTAAGGCGGGTCTGGGCCGTGTGCAGCTTCGCGTTGGGTTGGCCAACGAACACTCGACCGGAACTGCGTGCGTGTTCCAATAGGCGCAATTTTGCGTCGACGCCCACAAGACCTACGACATTCACACCAAGATTAAGGTTAATCCAATCTTGTTCTGTCGCCAAGAAATCCAGTGTTGCATCAAGGAAATCCAGTGCGGTTAATTGGAGATCATTTGGGTTTCTGTTCAGAAAATCATCAATCGTCAGTCCGACTCGTTTTCCAACGATAGAAACAAGTTGCGACAATTCCAGATTATCTGGGCCTACCGCGGCAGCAAGCTGATTCAGGATATCAGCCGCCTGCCCCGTTTGTGTTCGGGCCAGACTGGCAAGAACTTCGGGCAACCCGACATCAAGGTCCAGCAAGTCAACATAATTGCCCGTCTCGAACCCGATCTCGGTGGCCAGCTCATCCAGAAACCCCAAAATCGCAACCTGTCCACCAAGCAGCGCATTATAATCCATTGCCGCCAGGGTAATATCTGCGCCGGTCAACTGGTTTATCATGCCCCCATTTAACCGCGCCAAACCTGATCCGAGGGTGAAGCTGGCACCATTTGGACTCATTGCCGTAGCCGTGGCATTTAGGTCGATTGAATCCCGGTTCAGAAACACCCGCGAAAATGTCAGGGGGGTGGCTTTGCTGACATCAAGCTGAACCGCATTCGCGCCCTCTTCCAAGAATTGCAGTTCGGTGAAGCGTTGTTCATGCGGGATGTTCGGGTCCAGCATATAGCGCCCGAATCGAAGGTCTTTCAACGCATCCGGCGTGGACCCATTCCGATCCAGCATAGTGCCTGCACGGTCGTGGGCGCTCTCCAGTCCCACGACCGCGCCCATGGCGGCCAGATCAGCCTGCGCCTGAAGGCGGTTCTGGTCGCGGTAAATCTGGCCCAGATCCACACCAAAGGCCACAAAACCGAACAGCACAGTCAACATCAACGCCACGATAATGGCCACGGCGCCATCCTCGTTGCGGGTGAACCGGCGCAGGGGGTGGGGGTTAATAGGCAAGATAGGCCCTCCCCTCGATTGTGGTGATGCCAAGGCCGAACAGGCTGTTGGCCAGATCTAGCAACGACCCTTCAACGGCATAGGTGACTGTCACCTGAATATCGTCAGAAAGCGCCCCATTGGTCCCTTCCGCTGTGCGCGTAATTGCATCCTGACGCAGCAGCGGGTAGCGCATCTTCGCATTGTCGACATACTCCTCTGCAAGCTTCTTTCGTTCCTGATATTGCATCTCCCGCACCGAAACGCGGGCCGCTTCGGCTGCAAGCTGTTGGACGGAATGCGACACACCGAACAGATACCCGAAGCTGATTATCCCGAACACCAGCGCGATAAGCAGCGGTGCGATCAGCGCAAATTCAACCGCGACTGCCCCAATTTCACCGACACGAAATGCCCGAAGTGAATTGAAAAACCTGCCTTGCGGGACCATGCGTCACATCCCCATGATAATGTTGTCAAGAACGCTGATAATGGCGGGACCGACAAGTACAACAAAAACGGCTGGCATAATCAGGAACACCAGCGGGATCGTCATCAGGACAGGCAATCGCGCCGCCTTCTCCTCGACGCGGAACAGGCGGTCGGCGCGCTGTTCGCGCACCAGCGTCCGGATTGCGGTGCTGAATGGTGTTCCGTGACGTTCGGCTTGCAGAATTGTTTGCGTAAACTGCCCGATTTCGACAATCGGCACGCGTATCGCAAGATCATCAAACACTTTCTTACGATCATTATTGACCTTCAATTCATTCAGCACGCGCCCCAACTCGCCCGCCAGATCGCGGTGCAGCGCATTCAATTCCCGTGCGACACGTTCCAGTGACGGTTGCGCACCAAGCCCCGCCTCGGAGGCGATGACAAACAACTCCAGCATGTCCGGCAGTCCGTTCCGGATCGCGGAAAGGCGGCGATTGCGTCGCAGACCGATCAGAATATCCGTTCCTTTGGACAACAGCAGCCCGAACCCTGCGACCAACGCCACCTGAAGGACAAGAGAGATGCCCGCCGACGGGAAAATCGCGATCCAGATCAGTCCGGCAATGACGCACAGACTGGGCACGATGGTCTTAACGAATGCGTAAATGACCACCACATCACGCCCGTCAAAACCTGCCGATGCCAGAAACTCGCCGCTGCGCCGCGCTTCGCCGCCACTCATGATTGTCAGGCGTTCGCCGATCGTGGCCGCGACGCCGCGCAAGGCCCCTGTCAAACCTGTGGCCATGACCGGAACGACCCTTGGACTTCTGTGCAAGCTGTCGCGCCCGACCGCGCGCGCAACGCGCTTGCGATGCTGCGTGCCTGACGATGTTGCCGAAACCAGCCCACCTATTGCAAATACGATGACGCCCAGCGCGACGGCCGCCAGAACAAAGGGGTAAATGTCTGCATCAAACATCAAGCTTCCCCATCCTGAACAGCACAAGAACGCCCGCAACCAGACTGATTAACCCCAGCGCTGCCATTGCGCGGCCACGGGCATCATTCACCAGCGGCAGCAAATAGTCGGCATTGATAGCATACAGCACAGCCGCAATGGCAAACGGCAATGCGCCAAGGATCATGGCCGAAGCGCGGGACTCGGCCGAAAGGGCGCGTATCTTTTTCTTCAACTTCAAACGCTCGCGCAGTTGTTCGGAAAGTTGTTCGATCGTCTCGACAAGGTTGCCACCTGTCTCGGATTGAAGATGCGTTGCAACGCTGAAAAAGCGCACCTCTGGCACATCAACACGGTCGGCCAACCTGCGCAGCGTGTCGTTCAGGCTATGGCCAAGGGCAAGCATATCACGGCATTTTTCCATTTCCGGTTTCAGCGGCGCTTCGGTGTTGTGGACGACCACATCAAGCGCTTCAGACACCGGGCGCCCCGCCCTGAGGGCACGGGCGAATGTATCCAGCGCTGACGGCATTTGTGCGGCAAAGGCGCTGGCGCGTCTGGCCGTAGAAATGCGCAGGACCGACCATCCGCCAAGCCCTGCAACCAAAAGCCCCGAAACAACGCTGGACAGTGCCGGCACCGCAAGCATGAAATACGCGAACGTGGCGATTCCGGCACCACAGACAAAAAGTACACCCAGAAAATCGCTGCCACGAAGGGCGATACCCGCCTTTTCAAGCGCCCCGTCCAGACCCGCCCCAAACAACATGATCCGTGCCGCCTTGCGCGGCTTCGCACCCCGCTTCGTGCCTTGCTTGCCAGACAAACCCGTCATATCCGGATTGCCCAAGGCACGGCTTATGCGCGCAACCCGCCGCTGCCGCTGCCGGTCCAGTGACACGATTGCCAGTAATCCAAACGACGTAAGCGTCAGCAAAACACCCAGAAACAGCAATAGGGTCATCAACATCCGTCACCCCCTCAGAATATCGTCAAGTGCTTTTGACAGCCCGAATTCGGCCGCGCGCGATGCGGCCATGGGCCGGTATCCTGTGCAGTGGAATTCGCCCGAGATGGTGCTTCGACCACTTTCGTGGCCAATTCTGAATGTGAAGATGTCTTGCAGCGTAATCACGCCGCCATCCAGTCCCGTAACTTCGGAAACTGATGTGACGCGGCGCGTTCCGTCACGCATTCTTGAAACCTGAATGATCAGGTGCACCGCATCCGCAAGCTGCCTACGAATGGCATCGGGCGAATGGTTGTAGTTGGCCAGCGCACATATCCCCTCGATCCGGGTCAACGCCTCTCTGGGGGAGTTTGCGTGCAGCGTGCTCATGGACCCGTCATGGCCGGTATTCATGGCCTGCAACAAATCAAGGGCTTCCTCGCCCCGGATTTCACCGATAATTATGCGATCAGGGCGCATGCGCAGGGCATTGCGCAGCAAGGTGCGCATCGTAATTTCGCCGCGCCCTTCGATACTTGGGGGACGCGTTTCAAACCGGACCACATGGCCTTGTTGCAACTGCAATTCTGCCGCATCTTCCAGCGTGACGATGCGTTCGCCACGCGGGATGCATTCTGACATCGCGTTCAAAAGCGTTGTCTTGCCAGAACCGGTGCCGCCGGACACAAGTATATTCAGGCGCATTTCTGCGGCCAACGCCAGAAACGCGGCCATCTTGCGCGTAAGGGCACCCTTCTCGACAAGGGTTCGCAGGCGCATGGGTTGCGCTGGAAATTTGCGGATTGTTATGGCGGGTCCGTCAATCGCCAGCGGCGGGATGACAATATTGACGCGGCTGCCGTCTTTTAGTCGGGCATCGACAAGCGGCTGGCTTTCGTCAATGCGCCGCCCCACTTCCGATACGATGCGCGACGCAAGATTCAGAATATGGGTATCATCACGAAAGGAAATATTGGCTTTTTCAATCTTGCCGTTCCGTTCCAGATAGATGCGGTCGGCCCCGTTGACCATGATGTCGGTTACCGTTTCATCATCCAGCAGCGGCTGCAACGGCCCGTAACCCATCATTTCATGGATGACAGCCTGCGCCAGCGATTCCAGTTCCTGCGCATTGATCTGCATGCGCCTGTCCCGAACGCTGTTGCGCACAAGCATCTTGATCTCGGCAGTCTTGTCGGCGTCACTCATGGCGCTGAAGGCTGCAAAATCTATATTTGCGGACACCTCGTCCATGATTTCGGCGCTTTGCCGCAGGTGGTGTGCCTTGCCCGCGCCCTGCCCCGCATCAGACGCCGCGCCATCCGGATGCATGACAATATGGCCGTCATTTGACAGGCGGCGCATGGCGGATGACAGGATTTGCCGTTGTTCCGCGATGGGAACAGGGTCATGCGCTTGCTGGACAAAGCTGGAGATCGCCTCATTCAGGTGATGCACGCAAACCGGCCCTGACCGGTTGTCCGACTGGACCTTGTCCAGAACCCACGCCACCGCAGACAGCTTGTCATCTGATGCGGCGCCGTAATTCATGCGATAACCTTCTGAAACGCTGATCGCCAGAAACCGGACCGTTGGGGGCGGTGTTCTGCGGACAAGGTGCGCCACAGCGACCGGACATTGCCGGAGTATTTGCCCCCCCGCTTGACGCAAACGACCGGCTGCCCTGCAAGCTGCGCCTTGATCATGGCATGTTCGCACAAGGGCAGTGTGGCTTGAAATTCCTGCCCGATGGCCTGCGCAATCTGCTTCTTGCGCAAGGCCGCACCACCGCGCAGGTCGGACAATACAGGCGCCACCGTCAACGCGCGGTTTTCGTTCAAACACCCCTGCACGATGCGCGAATAGGCATTTATGCCTGCATATCCAGGCGTCATAACGGGAACAAGCGCGTTCAGATATTGCGCAATATCGGGTTGGCGCAGCAGCAAGGCGCGCGGCAGATCGACCAGCATGATGTCGAACATTGGTGACATTTTATCCAGCAACGGGCCAATGCCCGCTTCCAGATCGGTTGCGTCCTGCCCATCGCGCGCCTGATGCGAATACAGGAACAACCCGTCCTTTATTTCCAGCATCGACGCGTCGACGAATGTCCTGTCAACGCGCTTGGGGGCGGCCAGTGCCTCTAGCAGGCCGGAGGTGGGGTCGTGGTTCAGGTCATGCGCCATGGACCCGAACCACAGGTCGAAATCAAACAGGCCTACGCGCTGCGCAATCGGGTCCAGATTGGCGATATAGGCAAGGTTTTCCACCAGACTGCTGGCACCGACCCCGCCGCTGCACCCGACAACGCCAATCGTCAGGGCGCGTTTGACCGGCTGATCGACGTTTGCCACTTTCTGCGTCAGGCTGGCCAGCGCATCACTGCCACGCACCGGAAAGGGCAGGTATTCCAGCGCGCCCACCGACCGCAACGCGCGGTAGGTGCAAATACTGTCATGCTGGCCCACGACAACAAGCCGCGTACCGGACCGCACGATTTCGGTCACACTCTCGCAGGCTTGTGACAGGCCTTCATTGCCGATTTCCGCAATCATGTGCTGCGCAAGCGGCCGGTCCGCCACCAGCCGCGCCGCCCCCGCAAGCCCGCCGCCGTGGATATTGTCGGCATTCCAACCCGCAAGGCGCGCCGTTTCCTGCGCGGTATCCTTCGCCTGATCGGAAAAGACATATGCCGCAAAACTCGGGGGTGATTGCGAAGGGGCCATGATGTGTGCTTTCTTTTGGGGGAAGAAAGATGAGGTGAGGTTTATTTGAGTTCCGCGGTCGGGATTTTTTCCCAACCGCAGAGGTTTATGAATCTGAGGTCAAATAGCCTAGCGTATTGTTAGTCAGAGCTACTATCACCATCAGCATTATCGAGCGCAGCAGACAAACGGGTGTCGACATCTTCGAAACCAGTATTTACGGTGACTCCAAGTGCTGCCACTGAACCAACAATCACCGCGCTGATCAAAGCCGCGAACAGGCCATATTCAATCGCAGTCGCGCCATCTTCCTGTTTCAGGAATTTCTTAAAATGCTGCACCATGTATTTTGTCATCTTAACTCTCCAACTTCCGGTGTATAGGGATCAGCCTTTTGTGCCGATGAAGTTAGGGAAGCCTTTGTGGGCCCATTGGTGCAAGACCTAATGAATTGACGGAAATATGCATAAGACCAAGGAATTATTACTTTAACCCTATGGTGCTATGCGTTCTTTCAGAAGTGCTACGCATACGACCCCAGCGCCAGAACCGGCCTTGATGCGAATCTGTTTGTGCAATCACGCGCAACAGCGCTGTTTCGCACTTAAATATGCAAGCGCCTGTTTATATTAACCCAGCGCGGCGCCGGTTTTATTCGGGGGTCCAAGGCAGAATGGCTGCGCGGGCCGATTTCAAGAACGGTCAGGCAGGTTCTTCAGCCTTTATGCCGGATATCGCCTGAACCAGCGAATCCTCGGTCACGTCCTGAATATTGAATTCGCGCATGATACGCCCGTGATACATGGCGATGATCCGGTCGGAAACGCGCAGCACCTCTGGCATCTCGGAACTGATGACCACAACAGCATAGCCCTGCGCGGCCAGTTCGCGCAAAAGCTGGTGAATCTCGGATTTCGATCCTACGTCAATCCCGCGTGTCGGCTCGTCCACGATCAGGACGCGCGGCTGCATCGACAACCATTTCCCGATGACAATCTTCTGCTGGTTGCCGCCCGACAGCACACCGACGGCCTGCTTCCAGCTTGGCGTCTTGATCGCCAGTCTATCACGATACTGATCGAAAATCGCCAGCTCGGCCGTTTGTGACACAAACGGCCCCGCCGTCAGGTCCTGCACTTGCGGCAAGGTCATGTTGTCACGACAGTTCATTTGCAACACAAGGCCCTGTTCCTTGCGGTTTTCAGGAACCAGCGAAATACCAAGCGCAATCGCATCGCGTGGCGAGGTGATGGTGACCTTCTCGCCATCGACAAGCACATCGCCCGAACTGGCGGTCCGCAGGCCGAACAGGGTTTCTGCAACCTCGGTCCGGCCAGCGCCCACCAGCCCGTAGAACCCCACAACCTCGCCGGCGCGCACAGTGAAGCTGACATCGTCGAACAGGCCGGGATAGGACAGGTTGCGCACATCAAGCATGGTTTTCCCGAATTTCGGCGCGGCCTCATTACGCGACCGATCCAGACTGCGCCCGATCATCAGGCGGGTGACCTCGTCTTCATCTGTGTCCGCTGTGGTCAGGGTTCCGCGGTAAGCCCCGTCACGCAGCACCGTGATGCGGTCGGACAGCGTGAATATCTCGTCCATGCGGTGCGAGATATAGACGATGCCCACGCCTTGGGATTTCAGGTCGTTGATGATGTCGAACAACACAACCTTCTCGGCATCGGTCAGTGACGCAGTCGGTTCGTCAAAGACAACCACGCGCGCATCAACGGTCAGCGCGCGCGCAATTTCCACCATCTGCTGGTTGGCAATCGACAGGTTCGCAACAGTCACTTCGGCCCTGAAGTTACATTTCAGCCGCCCCAGAATCGCGTTTGAACGCTTTTCCAGTGTCGCCCAGTTCACCCGCCCAAAGGATTTCAACGGCAGTTCGCCCAGATAGATATTCTCGGCGGCGGACATTTCCGGCACAAGACTGAGTTCCTGATGAATGAGGACAACCCCTTGCGCCTTGGCTTCAATGGGTGTGGTCATTTGCACAGGGTTCCCGGTAATCAGTATCTGCCCTTCGTCGGGTTGATACATGCCCGCCAACACCTTCATCAGGGTGGATTTGCCCGCGCCATTCTCGCCCAGCAGGGCATGAACCTCGCCCGGCATGACCTCGAAATCCACGCCATCCAACGCGCGCACACCGGGGAATGTTTTGACGATGCCCTTCAGGCGCAAGGCTGGTTGGTGTTTATCACTCATAGGCGCAGCCCCCCAGTTTCAGTCCGGTTGAAGCGTTTATCCAGGAACAACACCGCAATCAGGATGCTGCCAAGGATCACATAGACATAGAAGGCGGGCACCTGCATCAGGTTCATACCGTTGCGCAAAATGCCAATGGCCAGAACACCACCCAGCGTGCCGATGATATCCCCCTTGCCACCTGTCAGTTTGGTCCCGCCAAGAACCACCGCCGTGATCACCCACAATTCATAGTCACGGCCCAGATTCGGCGTGGCCGCCCCCATCTGTGTGGACAGCAGCACACCCGACAGCGCCGCCAAAAAGCCGATAATCATGAAATTGATCATCATATGCGGGCCGACACGAATACCCGCATTCACTGCCGCCTCGCGGTTGCCGCCGACTGCATAGGTATTGCGGCCATGCACCGTGCGCGACAGCAACCAATGCACGCCAGCGACACAAAGCAGGAAAATCAACGCCAGAACGGGCAAGGGGCCGACCGACAGCGCGCTGAAATCCGAATAGGCGAAATTCATGGCATAGAAGGACTGCTCGCCCGTGTAGACGAACACCAACCCGCGAATGCCCAACATCGCGCCCAGCGTAACGATGAATGCGTCAACCCCTGTTTTCCAGACAATGAAGCCGTTTATCGCCCCCATCAGAATGCCGACCAACAATGCCAGACATACGGCAGGCAGGATCTGCCAGTTCCCCCATGTGGCAAACATGGCCCAGGATTGAACATCCACCGCGAAGGCTGCCGCAAGCGCCAATGTGGCCCCGACCGACAGGTCGATATTGCCGTTGATCATTACCAATGTCATGCCAAGGGCAATCAACCCGATGGTCGAGGTTTGAACCAGAATGTTTTGCAGATTGCGTGCGGCAAAGAAATGATCGCTCGACAAACTGAAGAAGATGAAAACGATCAGCACAAAGCCCCAGATCGGGTTGCGCATCAGCCAGCGCAGCAGCGGGTTTTCATAAAGATATGCCATTGCGGACCTCATGCTATAGGGGAAAACAGACGGCCGCGTTTGGCAGCTACGTCCAGCCAGACCGCAACAATGATGACCGCCCAGGTTACCAGCCACTGTGTGTAATAGGGCTGTCCCATCAGGATCAGTCCATTCTGTATGAAGGCCAGCATCAACACACCCAGAACCGTGCGCAAAATGCTGCCGGACCCGCCCAGAAGCGATGTCCCCCCCAGAATGACTGCGGCCAGAACCTGCAACTCGTAGCCCTGCCCGACATTGTTCTGTGACCCCATCACACGGCTGCCCAGAATAATCGCGGCAATCGCGACACAAAGCGCCGAGATCAGATAGGTCATGAACACAACACGCGAACGCGGTATTCCGGAAAAGACCGAGGCCGTGGGATTGCCGCCAACCGCGTGAACGCGCCGCCCGAACGGCATGGTGGTCATGATCACATGGAACACCAGCGCCAACACCCCGAAAATGATGATGGGCGTCGCAATGCCAAATACCGCCCCGCGCCCGAATATGGCGAACCATGTGCCACGCTGGTCAACAATATCAACATTCTGGCCACCGCTATAGATAAGCACCAGCCCCTGAATGGCCGACAGCATGCCCAGCGTCACAATCAGTGAATTCAACCGCAATATGCCAATCAGAAATCCGTTTATGGCCCCAAGGCACAAGGTTGCCATCACCATGACAGGAATGGCCAGTTCCGGCCCGATCTTGTCATGCAGATCGACGACCAGCACTGTCGCGAATGACAACATTGACCCCACGGACAGGTCCAGATTTCCACCAATCACCACAATCGTAACCCCAAGGGCCATGACCCCGATAATCGCGGATTGCCGGAAAACCGACATAAAATTATCAACCGACAGAAACCTGTCGGACATCAACGAAAACGCGATCATGAACACGATAAAGGCCACCAGGATTCCCTGCTTTGCAATCGCAGGGCCCCCTGCCTTGAGGCGGGTCATCAGCATCTGTTTCCTCCCGGAAAGTCTGAATTCGCGCTCTCCCCAGCGCGTCTGGCGACAGGATAGACCCGTTGCCCGGATCGGCGCGCGCGAACGATCACCGCACGCACGCGCCCTTTTGTTCTATTGTATCATATCAGAATACGGGACGGTCGAATTCGTGCATGTTGTCTTGCGTAATCTTGGGGGTATCGAAGTAGTTCAGCTTCGGAACATCTTCGCCCGCCAGCACGTCCAGCGCCGTCTGAAGCGCGGCACGCGCATCATCCACGGGGGATTGATACACCGACCCCCAGTATTCGCCGCGCGCCATCGCATCATATCCGACCGCAAAATTGGTCGCACCGATGAATGCGATACCTTCGGCGCGGTTCGCTGCAAGCGCGGCATTCAACGCGCCAACACCCATATTGTCGTCACCTGAATACACGCCATCGATGTTGTCAAAACGCGTCAGGAAGGTTTCCATTGTGCGCTGCGCGCGTTCGCGGTTCCAGTCGCCCGGCTGTATATCCAGCTGCGTAACGCCGGGGCACAGTTCGGCCAGCCGCTCGTCAAAACCCTGCTGGCGTTCAATCGCTGTGGTATAGCCCGGCATGCCCGTAATCTGCACGATCTGACCTTCGCCATCCAAAGCGTCACACATCATTTCAGCGGAATATATGCCCTGCTGGATGTTGTTCGGACCGGAGAATGCCGCGATGAATTCCATACCGGCTTCTGCGATGTTGGAATTCGTCACAACAACGGGGATTCCTTCGTTATGCGCGTTGCGCACGGCGGGCACCAATGCCTGACCATCGGTTGGCCAGATGATGATCGCATCAACATTTTGCTGGATAAGGTCCTGCATCTGGCTGATCTGGCGCGCAACATCGCCGCCCGCATCCAGAACGATCACCTCGACATCCGGATTGGCTTCTGCCGCCTCGATGAAGGCTTGCTCGTATGTTGTCTGGTAGCTGTCGATTCCGACATTGTTCTGGGTGATTCCGATGCGGACAGTATCAGCAGAAGCGGCCCCCGCCATCGCGAAGGCGCCACAACTGGCAAGCAGAATTCTTCTGGTGTTGTTCATGGTAGTCCTCCCATAGGTTTGTTCCTTACATCCCTGCGTTCCGCGGTTTTCCTCAGCGCGTCCAGCATGCGTAGTAACCCCTGAAGTCTTGCCGTCTTTCGCCCCACGCAACACCGCAGATATAGTCGATTTGGACATATTTTTGTTCATTTTGAACATTTCGTCCATATGATGATCTGTCAGTTTTGGACATCCTGAAGGAGTTAGCTCAGTGGCTGAATCGCGCAAGGGCATGACGACGCCCCATAACCAGAGAAAGAATAGTGACGTGCGGATGGGAAATATTCAAAAAGAAGATTTCTCAAGGGTGGCAAGGCACACCGGACCGGCTGGTGCTGTCGAATCCTCGGCGCTGCCCGCTGCACTGGCGTTTCTGGAGGCCGTAACCGCCGAACTGGATACCGCATTGGAAATTGCCGAACCGAACCCGTATCTGAACATGGTGGTCGCCCTGCTGCGCGCGCATCTTAGCGGAAAAATAGTAACGGCAACGATGCTGATCTCCACCTCGGAGGTGCCTTACGCCACAGCCAGACGCAAGTTGCAGGATATGCTGGAGAGCGGCTTGATCGAACAACGGGCAAGAACCCGTTCCGGCCGGTCGTTCTCGCTTCATCCAACAGACCGCCTGATGGCGAACTGGCGCCAGTTCGCCGACCGCATCATGCGATTGGGCGCCGAAGCTGCGGGCAGCGCGCCGGTCAGCGACAAAGAGTATTATTTCGGCGCATCCTACCTTCCCGCCAGTCAGTCAATCGCGCCCCCGCAGGTATTGCCTGCGCCACTTCAATTAGGCGGCGGGCTGCGTGTTCTGGTGCATGGCGATCCGACCTTTATGGTCATGGACACCCTGAAACGCCAGTTTGAACAGATTATCGGCACCAATATCAGCCAGCGCGCCTTCTCGATAGACAGGTTGCGCGTTGAGGCATTGCGCAATGCGGAACGCCGTTTCAGCAAGTATGACATCATCGCGGTCGACCTGCCGTGGATCGGTGAATTTGCCCGGAAGGGTGTCCTGATGGCACTGGACGAGTGCCTTGAAACGGACCGCCTGGACCCGCCCGATTTTCACACCGCTGGCTGGATGGCAGCGCATTGGGGTGGACGCCCGTATGGCGTGCCCAGCCAGACAACACCGGAATTGCTGTTTTACCGCAAGGACCTGTTTGCCGATGCAGGCCTTCCGCCGCCTGACACCACTGACAAGCTGATCGAGGCGGCACGCCACTTTCACGACCCCCAGCGCGGGCGCTATGGTATCGCGTGGAATGCAGCGCGCGGCACGGCGCTGGGTCACCAGTTTCTGATGACCTGTGCCGATTTCGGGCAACCCATTGTCAACCTGCACGCAATCGCTGGCGGCTTTGGTGCCGATACGGCAGCACGCAAGAATCTGCGTCCGACGATCGACACGCCGCTTGCACTTGATGCCTGCGAATACCTGCTGAAACTTATGGAGTATTCGCCCCCCGATATTCTGTCGATGTCATGGTATGAACGCGTACGGCCCTATGCATCAGGCAAGATTGCAATGGCTTATGGCTATACATTGCTGGCGCCATATTTTGAACGCGACCCGGTGTCGCCCGCCAACGGGAACACAGGGTATCTGCCGCATCCCGCAGGCCCGAAAGGAAATCCGGTAGCGCCCGTTGGCGGGTATGTCCTGGGCATTCCTGCCAATCTGGCACCAGAACGGCGCGCCGCTGCTGCAGAGGCGCTGATCGCCTTCACATCACCGGCAGCGCAGAAACTGTATGTGCTGAACGGCAGCCGTACCGCGCCGCGCTATTCGGTGGGCGCAGACCCGGAGGTGCGCCGCATCTCGCCCATTTTCGAGGCCGTGGACGCGATGTCCCTGCGTGACGAGTTGCAATACTGGCCACGCCCGCCGATTCCGCAAATCTCTGAGATTATCGAGATCTGCGGTCAGGAAATGCACGACATGCTGCGCGGGGTCACATCACCGCGCGACGCATTGAAACGCGCCCAGTCACGGGCTGAAACCGCTTTTGAAATCTAGCTGCGCCGAGGAGGACGCCATGGATACCACCCGCCTGAAAGGCAAGAATATTCTGATCACAGGGGCAGCACGCGGCATGGGCGCCTGCAACGCCGAGCATTTTGCCGCACAAGGTGCGAATGTCTGCCTTGGCGATCTGGATCTGGACGCGGCGCAATCCCTGGCAGACGAGATAAACGCCAAAGGCAATGGCCGCGCCATTGCGGTGCGCATGGATGTCACCAAACGCCAGGACAATGCCGCCGCCGTCGCAGCCACTGTAGACGCATTCGGCATGATCAATGTGGGCCTGTTCAATGCTGGCCTGAACAAGCCCCGCTTCTTCATGGATATAGATGAGGACAACTGGGACATGATCATGAATGTCAACACCAAGGCCATGTGGCTAGGCATGCAGGAAACCGCCCGCCAGATGATCGCACAGGGCAAGCAGGACTACCCCTACAAGCTGATCAATGTCGGCTCCATCGCGTCGCGCAAGCCGCTTGTGGATGTGACGGTCTATTGCACGTCGAAATATGGCTGCCTTGCGCTGACGCATTGCGGCGCGATCGGGCTGGCAGAACACGGAATTACAGTCAACGGATATGCGCCCGGCGTGGTGGTCACGCCCCTTTGGGAACAGCTGGACAAGGATTTGGTCGAGATCGGGTTCAAGGACCGTGAAGGTCAGGCCTATGACGACATTGTACGCGACGCACTGCAAATCAAGCGTGTGTCCTACCCTGATGATGTTAAGGGCACAGCCGCGTTTCTGTGCAGTTCCGACAGCGACTATATGACGGGTCAGATGATCCATATCGATGGCGGCTGGTGCATCCAGTAACGCAAACACACCGCATTTCCCAATTCAACCTTCAGACAATCGGTGCATGGCAGCATGCACCGGACGGAGTAGCCTTATGTCCCGAGCCTTGATGCCCAATTTGCTGACGCCCCAAGACCTTGAACCCAACTGGCGCTGGGAAGGGCGATTGCCTGCCTGGGGCCACACCTCGGTTGATTTTGAACGCCGCATCGACCATGACCGCCTGCGCCGCTACCGCTTGGCGCGCACACGTCAGGCGTTGCAGGCGTCGAATGCTGGCACGCTGTTGCTGTTCGATGTGAACAACATCCGCTATGTCAGCGCCACCAAGATCGGCGAATGGGAACGCGACAAGATGTGTCGTTTCTGCCTGCTGACGGGCGATGACGCGCCCTATGTGTGGGATTTCGGCTCGGCGGCGATGCACCACAAGAAATTCAGCGACTGGCTGGTGCCTGATCATTGCCGTGCCGGTGTGGTGGGCATGCGCGGCACGATCCCGCCGGAATTCGGGCTGATGCGGAAATATGCGCGTGAAATCGCCGGCCTGATCCGTGATGCAGGCATGGGCGACATGCCGGTGGGCGTGGATTACGCGGAAACGGCCATGTTCCATGCCCTGAAAGAAGAGGGGCTGAATGTGGTTGACGGCCAGCAGATCATGCTGGCGGCACGCGAGATCAAGAACTGGGATGAAATCCAGTTGCTGACCCAAGCTGCCGCCATGGTCGATGGTGTCTATCACATGATCTATGAGGAACTGAAACCCGGTATCCGCGAGAATGATATCGTCGCGATGTCGAACAAGATGCTGTATGAAATGGGCAGCGATGATGTCGAAGCGATCAACGCGATTTCAGGCGAGCGCTGCAACCCGCACCCGCATAATTTCACCGACCGTTACTTCCGCCCCGGTGATCAGGCCTTCTTTGATATTCTGCAAAGCTATCAGGGCTATCGCACCTGCTACTATCGCACCTTCAACATTGGCCGCGCGACACCTGCGCAGAATGATGCCTATGTGAAGGCGCGCGAATGGATTGATGCGTCGATTTCCATGATCAAACCGGGTGTGTCCACGGACAAAGTGGCCGAGGTCTGGCCCAAGGCCGAAGAATTCGGATTTCCGGACGAACAATCGGCCTTTGGCCTGCAATTCGGCCACGGGCTGGGGCTGGCGCTGCATGAACGCCCGATCATCAGCCGCGCGATCAGCCTGGACCACCCGATGGAAATCAAGACGGGCATGGTTTTTGCACTGGAGACCTATTGCCCCGCCACAGACGGCTACTCCGCGGCACGGATCGAGGAAGAAGTGGTCGTGACCGAGACGGGTTGCGAAGTGATCAGCCTGTTCCCCGCCGAAGACCTGCCGATTGCCAACCGCTACTGAACGCCCCTGCCGGGGCGTGGCCTCCGGCGGGAGTATTTTTTGCAAGATGAAATGGGGCGTTCGGCCCTGAAAGGAGCCCCCATGGCCAATGCCAGGTCGAATACCGAAGATTACCTGCGGATGTATCGCCAGATGGTTCGGATACGGACGTTCGAGGACAACGCCAACCAGTTGTATCTGTCCGCCAAGATGCCCGGTCTGACGCATATGTATTCAGGCGAGGAGGCGGTTGCCGTGGGTATCTGCGAGGCGCTGACGGATGATGACCGCATCACATCGACCCATCGCGGGCATGGCCATTGCGTGGCCAAGGGCGCAGAATTCAAACAGATGTTCTGCGAATTGCTGGGCAAGGCGGAAGGATATTGCCGGGGCAAGGGCGGGTCGATGCATATTGCCGATCAAAGCCATGGAAATCTTGGCGCGAATGCCATCGTCGGCGGGTCGATGGGGATTGCGACAGGGTCTGCGCTGCGGGCGAAATTGCAAGGTGCGGATGATGTGACCGTGTGCTTCTTCGGCGACGGGGCGACCGCGCAGGGGCTGATGTATGAGGTGATGAACATGGCCGCCCTGTGGAGCTTGCCGGTCATCTATGCCTGCGAGAACAATGGCTATTCGGAATACACCAAAACCGAGGAAATCGCCGCAGGGTCCATCACCGCGCGGGCGGAAGCCTTCGGGATCGAGGCGCATCAGGTGGACGGGCAGGATGTGCTGGCGGTCAATGAGTTGACGCGCAAACTGGTGGCGCGCGCGCGCAAGGGCGAGGGGCCGTTCTTCATGGAATTGATGACCTATCGCTACCACGGCCACCATGTCGGCGACATTAACCGCGAATACTACCGTTCCAAGGAAGAAGAAAAGGACTGGAAGGAAAACCGTGACCCGATCATCCGGTTTCGCGCCCATCTGGTCAGCGAGGGGATTGCGACAGAGGCGGATCTCGATGCGCTGAATGCTGAGATCGAGAAGGATGCCGCAGAGGCGGTCGCCTATGCGCTGGACGCGGCCTATCCGGATGCGTCCGAAGTAGACATGCATGTTTTTGCGGCCTGAGGAGGAAAGACAATGCGCGAGATAACGCTATCGCAGGCTGTGAATGAAGCCATTGCCGAAGAAATGCGCCGCGACGGATCGGTGTTTCTGATGGGCGAGGATGTGGCCGAGGCCGGCACACCGTTCAAGGTGCTGTCCGGTCTGGTCGAGGAATTCGGCACAGACCGCGTGATCGACACGCCGATTTCCGAGCCGGGCTTTGTCGGGCTGGCGGTGGGCGCGGCGATGACCGGCGCGCGGCCCATTGTGGATTTGATGTTCGGCGATTTCATCTATCTGGTCATGGACCAGCTGTGCAATCAGGCGGCCAAGCAACACTACATGTCGGGCGGCAAGCTGACTGTTCCGATGGTGTTGCGCACCAATATGGGGGCCACACGGCGGTCGGCCGCGCAGCACAGCCAGTCCTTGCAAGCGCTGGTGGCGCATATTCCGGGGCTGAAAGTGGCGATGCCGTCTTCGGCCTATGAGGCCAAGGGGCTGATGAAAACCGCCATCCGCGACAACAACCCTGTGGTGATTTTTGAGGACAAGCTGATGTATCAGGACAAGGCCCCTGTACCGGAGGAGGAATATCTGATCCCCTTCGGTGTGGCCAATGTGAAGCGCGAGGGGCGTGACATTACCCTGATCGGCACATCGTCCATGGTGCAGGTGGCCGAGAAAGCCGCCGAGATACTGGCGCGAGAGGGGATCAGCGCCGAGGTGATCGACCCGCGCACGATTGTGCCGCTGGATGAGACGACGCTGCTGGAAAGTGTGAAGAAAACGAGCCGCGCGATTGTCATTGATGAAGGGCACCAAAGCTACGGGGTGACGGCCGAGATTGCCTCGCGGCTCAATGAAAAGGCCTTTTACCATCTGGACGCCCCCGTGCTGCGCATGGGCGCGATGGATGTGCCGGTGCCCTTCAGTCCCGCGCTGGAGGATCTGACCGTACCGACGCCCGAACAGGTGGCGGCCAACGCGCGCAGGCTCTGCGCGGGGGAATTGATCCATGCCGCATGACGTGACAATGCCCCAACTGGGCATGGCACAGGATGCCGGACGCCTGACGCAATGGCTGAAAGCGCCGGGGGATGCCGTGACCAAGGGCGATGCCCTGTTCGAGGTGGAAACCGACAAGGCCACGATGGAAGTTGAGGCGCAGGCCAGCGGGTTCCTGACCCATGTGACGGCGGCTGAAGGCGAGGACGTGCCTGTCGGGCAGGTGATTGCGCGCATATCCGATAGTGCCGATGCGGCCGGTGACAGCCCCGCCCCGAATGACAGCCCTGCGCAAGACAACCTGCCCGAGGGCCGTGAGGTCACCATGCCGCAACTTGGCATGGCGCAAGACAGCGGTGTGCTGGTCGGCTGGCTGGTGGAGTTGGGGGCAGAGGTCGGCGCAGATGATCTGCTGTTCGAGGTGGAGACCGACAAGGCCACGATGGAAGTGCCCGCAGGCATTGCCGGCTATCTGGCCGCAACTCTGGCGCAGGCCGGGGATGCGGTGCCGGTGGGGCAGGCCGTCGCCGTGATCGCGGCCAACAGGCCCGACAACACCGTTGCGCGCGGGATGGCGGCAGCCGCGCCCCCGCCGAAGGCCGGGAAGGAACCGGAACCGGCGAAAGCAGCCCCCCCTGCTGCATCGAAGCCTGCCGCACCACACGCGCCCGCGCCGCAACCTGCTGGCGACCGGATTCTGGCCTCGCCCAAGCTGCGGCGCGTGGCACTGGAAAAGGGGCTGGATCTGGCGCGGCTGGTGCAGGCGGGCCATCCGCAACCCTATCATATGCGTGATCTGGAGGTTCTGGAGGGCTTGCCGGCTGAAGCCCCCGCCTCACAGACGGGCATGGCCGTTCAGGCCATACGGCTGGACGCGGAATGTGCGCAGGACGGCTTTGTCCCCTTCGCGCTATGGGCCGCCGAGGCGCAGGGCATGACAGATGCAGACGCATTGCTTGCAGGACTGGCCGGGGCCAGTTTGGGCGGAGCTGTCACAGTCGCTATTGAGCGGTTTGGCCAACAGCGTGCCTTCGCTGTGCCCGATCACCGCCACCTGTCCGCGGTCACCGAGTGTGATGCAGCCCCCGATCTGCGCCTGCGCGATCTGCGCGCTACCCATCTGCGCACGGTCACCATAGGGGCAGAAGATGTACCGGTTCTGACATTGATGCAGGCAGGGGCGGGGCTGGCACTGGTGCTGGAATGCAGCCCCGACCAGTTAGCCCCGGATGGCGCGATTGCCCTTCTTTCCGAATTCGCAGGCCGCATGCAGGACCCGCTGCGCCACCTGCTTTAAGCTTCGAGGTAGCCATGGACTATACCGATCTTTATATCAACGGCGCATGGCACAAGACGCCCACGCGCTTCGACGTGATAAACCCCGCCAATGAACAGGTGCTGGCGTCTGTCGCGTCTGCCGGTATTGCCGATGCCGATGCCGCGATGGATGCCGCAGAGGCCGCGATGGCCGAGTGGGCGGCGCGCACGCCGCGCGCGCGGTCTGAAGTGCTGCGCAAAGCGTGGGAATTGATGACCGCACGGCTGGACCATTTCGCGCATCTGATCACGCTGGAAAACGGCAAGGCGCGTGCGGATGCGATGGGCGAGGCGACCTATGCCGCCGAGTTCTTCCGCTGGTTTGCCGAAGAGGCCGTGCGCGCGGACGGGATGATCACGCACGCGCCCAGCAGTGGCGCGCGCATCATCGTGCAGCACAGGCCCGCGGGGCTGGCCGTGCTGATCACGCCGTGGAATTATCCGGCGGCGATGGGCACGCGCAAGATTGCGCCCGCGCTGGCGGCGGGCTGCGGGGTGATCATCAAGCCCGCGTCGGAAACACCGCTGACCATGCTGGCGCTGATGCCGCTGCTGGAGGAAGCGGGCGTGCCACCGGGGCTGGTCAATGTGCTGCCATCCAAGAAAACCGGCGCATTGGTGGACCATATGCTGCATGATCCCCGCGTGCGGGTGGTCAGCTTCACGGGCTCCACCGGTGTGGGCCGCACGCTTCTGAAAGGGGCTGCCGATCAGGTGCTGAAACCCGCGATGGAACTGGGTGGCAATGCGCCGGTGATCGTGTTTGATGATGCCGATATGGACGTGGCGATCGAGGGCACGATGCTGGCCAAGATGCGCAATCTGGGCGAGGCCTGCACCGCTGCAAACCGTATTTATGTGCATGAGAAGATCGCGCCGGAATTTACTCGCCGCCTGAGTGCGGCCATGTCCGCCCTAAAGGTGGGCGATGGCACAGACCCGAATGTAGATGTCGGCCCGCTGGTCAATGCCGCCACCCGCGACAAGGTGGCCGAATTCGTGGCTGATGCCATCGCAAAAGGCGCGAAGCTGGAATGCGGCGGCGTGGTGCCCGACGGGCGCGGCTACTTCTACCCGCCCACGGTGCTGTCGAATGTGCCGGAAAACGCCGATTGCGTGCATGATGAAATCTTCGGCCCTGTCGCAGCACTCCAGACATTCACCGATCAGGACGACGTCATCACCCGCGCCAATGATACCGAATACGGGCTGGTGGCCTATGTGTTCTCGGGTGACATGAAGCGCGGCTTGCAGGTCTGCGAGCGGCTGGATTACGGCATGGTGGGCCTGAACCGTGGTCTGGTCAGCGACCCCGCAGCCCCCTTCGGCGGGACCAAGCAATCGGGGCTTGGGCGCGAAGGCGGGCATGAAGGGATGCTGGAATTCATGGAAACGCAATATATTTCGGCCAGTTGGTAAGGGGGCAGACATGTCAGACATTATCGCAAGCCCCAGCACACGGCGCATGGCACTGGAACAAGGTGTCGATATCGACGCGCGTGCCCGCGAGTTGGGACGCAAGACCATGGGACCGGAAGACCTTGGCGCATCCGCCACCCCCGCGCCAGCGGGCGACACAAGCTACTGGGATGTGGATCATTCCGCATACGGGCCGGTCACCACCGAGCCGATGGGCCGCTTTGCGCAAGTGGCCGCGCGCAATCTGGGGGCGGCCAATGCGCTGATCCCGCAAGTCACGCATCACGACCACGCAGATGTCTCGGCCATTGAGCGACTGCGCAAGGCGTGGCGGGCCGAGGCGCAAGCGCGGGGCGTGAAACTGACGGCGCTGGCCTTCCATGTCATGGCACTGGCGCGTTGCCTGCGGGCCTTTCCACGGTTCAACGCGTCATTGTCGGCAGATGGCAAGACCCTGACGCTGAAGGAGTATGTCCATATCGGTATCGCCGTTGACACCCCCCACGGGTTGATGGTGCCGGTCATCCGCAACGCCGACACCAAAGGGCTGTGGGGCATTGCCGCCGATCTGGCCGATCTGGCCGCGCGCGCGCAGGCACGCAAGATCAAACCCGACGAGATGGGCGGCGCGTCCATGACCATCAGCAATCTGGGCGGGATCGGCGGAACCGCCTTCACCCCCATCGTCAACCCGCCCGAACTGGCCATCCTTGGCATTACCCGCACCCAGATCGTCACCCAATGGGATGGCGACACCCCCCGCCCCGTGCCCATGGTCCCGCTGGACCTGTCCTATGACCACCGCGTCATCAACGGCGCAGACGCCGCAAAGTTCATGAGCCACATGACACAGATGATCAAAGACCCGCGCAGAATGATGGTTTAAGCAGCGCATTCCGAAAACTGCTGGCAACGCGCGCCACAGACCGCCCCTGCCCGCGCGGGCATTCCGCGCACAGCAAACAGATCACTTGGTCGACGGAACCGGCGAAGCGGCATCTGCACCGTTTATGGCCCCAGCGCCCCCTTCACCCGCAGAATTGCGTCGAGGGCCGGTGGTTTTCCGTTCAATCAATGCGCAAGGGATCTCTATGGAGTCTGTAGCACCGGGCTGCCCCAGTATCGCTGCCTCCAGCAACGCCATGGCGGCATCCGTGATTGCGGTGACATCCTGACGAACGGTTGTCAGCTCAATTCCGGTCCAGGCGGCCATATCAATGTCGTCGAACCCGACGATCGAAATATCGTCGGGCACACGCAAAGACAGCTCGCCGCGCAGGGCAAACATTCCGCCAATGGCAAGGCGGTCATTTGCAAAAAAAATCGCTTCGGGTTCTTTGCCTATGACGCTTCTGACCGCTTCGACACCTGCTTCATGTGAATACTCCTGCCCGCCGCCGACGGCACACAAGGTCATGCCCAGTTCTGCCACGCGCTGCGTGAACGCCGCTTCGCGTTCCATGCTGGTCGGCGTTCCGGTCGGCCCGCCAATGAACGCGACACGCTTCATACCAAGATCATTGAAATGGTCCGCAACCAGCTTGGAACTGGCGGTATTATCCGAACGCACGCTGCCGACATTCGCGTCCATCTTGCGATTGATCAAGATAACCGAACGCCCGTCCTCGGCCCATCTTGCGACAGCCGAACTGGCAATCCGGCCTGATATGACGATAACATTGCGGACATTATACTGGCGCAACACATCAAGCTGGTCCGCGCCATCCGCACCGGCTGGCAAGTTGAACAGCAGCGGATGAAGCCCGTTCTTCTGCATCTTGACGGATAGCTGGTTTAGCAGATCAAGGTAGAACGGACTAAGAATATCCGCCGTCACGACACCGACAATATCTGATTCATGTTTTGACAGAATTCTAGCGATTGCGTTTGGCCGGTATCCCAACTGATCTGCGGCCTTCAGAACCTTTTCACGCGTCTTGGGCGAAACGCTCGACTCGCGAGAAAAAGTTCTGGATATTGTCGATTGGCTTACGCCAAGCAGTTTCGCCAACTGTCTGGACGTTAATGGTTTTCGGTCCATTTTCTTCGCACTCGTTTTAAACCCACATTGTTTCAAGACAACCCCAGTGCCCGCATGTCAACAGTTCAGTAGAAAAAACACTTTAATTTATTCTTGCATCCGGATGCAGTCTTTCCTAACCTACCAGCAGGAGGACGGGAATGAACGCAGCTTTTGACCAGATTCGTGTTGTTGACCTTAGCGGGTCGATCGCCGGACAGTACTGCACAAGGCTATTGGCCGACTTCGGCGCAGAGGTTCTGTTGGCCGAACCGGACGACGGGTCCGCAGTCCAGCGCATCGGCCCTTTTGATCAGCAGGGTCGTTCCTTGACCCACATGCATATCAACAAAGGCAAGAAGACTGTCGCCTTTCCGCATTCTGCCGATGCGCTTGGCGAACTTGCCCGTGACGCGGATGTGATTGTTGTCGCCCAAGGCATGACACCCGCGATAGAAGCCCTTGGGATTGAACGGCTTGTATGTGTTGAAATATCACCCTTCGGGGCTGACGGTCCGCTGTCGAAATGGCGCGGAAACGAAATGGTATATCAGGCCCTGTCCGGCATGATGTCCAACAATGGCGAGGCCGGGCGCGAGCCACTTTATGGTGTCGGCAATCGTGCATCCTATGCCGCCGGTGTTGCCGGGTTCATCAGCGCGACGACAGCGCTATATGCACGAAACCGCACTGGCACCGGCCAGTCGGCACGCATCGATATCGCTGAAACAACGGCGGCTATGTGCATGCCCTATGCGCTGCAATACGCCTATAACGGGACCGACCGGCGCAGGGGGGATCAGGATATCCCGGCTGGTCAGGTAAAATGCAGGGGCACTTGGGTTTGCATCTGGATTTATCCGCATCGCTTCAGCGCGATGTGCAAGGTTCTTGGCCTTGAACACCTGATAGAAGACGCACGGTTTGCGCATACCGATGATCGGGGGCAGAACTGGTCAGCGCTGTTCGAGATCATCCAACAACAGGTGCAGGACTGCGACGCAGAGGATATTGTGGCGCGATTGCAGCGCGCACAGGTCATTTCGGCCTGCGCATATCGTCCGAGCGAGTTGCTTGACAGCCCACACCTTATTGCGCGCGGCTACTGGGAAATGCACGCAGGGCAGGAACTGCCTGTCCTTGGCCCGCCATTCCGCATGTCGGGAACACCAAGGACACCAGCTGATTTAATTGATGCGGAAGGCCCTTAAGCCATGCTTCCATTCGACAATATACGCGTCGTTGAACTGACAACGGCATGGGCAGGCCCGATGTCGGGCCGCGTTCTGGCATATTTTGGCGCAGAGGTGATCCATATCGAGTCGCCGACGCGCACGAACACCTGGCGGGCAAACAAAGGGCACCCCTCGGCGGTCAATTTTCCGGATTTTGATGCGGGGGAGCGGCGCTGGGACAGGGTTTTCCTGTTCAATTCCCAGAATGTGAACAAGCGCTCGCTGGGAATTGACCTGAAGGCACCGGGCGGGCTGGAGGCTGTTAAACAACTGATCCTGAAAAGTGATGTGTTGATATGTAACTTCCGGCCCGGAATGCTGCAGCGGCTTGGCCTTGATTTCGACACGCTCTCAGCCGAAAAACCCGAACTCATTGTTATTGAAATGCCTGCTTTCGGCCTGAAGGGGCCGCATTCTTCTTATGCTGCGCTGGGACCAACCATGGAGATGGCGGCAGGAATGTCAGCGGCGATCAGCTACAAGGGCGGCAAACCGACCATTACGGGACCATCCTATCTGGACCCGATCGGGGGGTTCAACGCGGCGGCGGCTGTTGCTACGGCGCTGTTTCATCGGCAACAGACAGGGCAGGGGCAACATATCGAAATGTCGCAGGTCGAAGCCGCAATGCAGTTCATTGGTGGCGAAATCCTTTCGACGAAAGTCTGGAAAACAGATATCGAGCCTGACGGGAACCGTGTCGCCCATGCCGCGCCCCACAATGCCTATCCAGCCGATGGCCCGGATGAATGGATTGTGATCGCAGCCGAGGACGAACAGCAGTGGGCCGCATTATGCGCAGAGATGTCACATCCCGATCTGGCATCAGATGACCGCTTTGCCAGCCTGCAGGCGCGAAAAGCCAACGAAGATGTGCTGGATGCGCTTATTGCCGACTGGACACGCACCCATTGCAAACACCAGCTTGCAGCCCGGCTACAGGCGGCAGGGGTTACCGCAGCGCCGGTCAATTCGCCCAAGGACGTGTTCGGGTCGGACTATCTGGCGCACAGGGGCTTTTTTGCCGAACTTGATCATCCGGTGGCGGGCCGTCATGCACATCCCGGGTTGCCCTTTCATCTTTGCGGAACTCCGGGGTCATATCGCACTGCCGCGCCCGCATTCGGGGCTGATAATGCATATATCCTGAAGGATTTGCTGGGATACGCGGAAACAGAATATGCGCATCTGCAAAAATCCCGAACAATAGCAGATGCCCCGGACAAGGACGCCTGAAATGAGTAACCCTGTTTCAGAGGTGACGATCAAGGCCATACTTGATGACAATCCCGGCTATCGCGGCAGCGTGCACGAAGACAGCGTTGCGAAGGCGCAGGGATATAAAGCGGCGCTGATCCCCGGTGCATTCGTTTATGACTATGCCACACGACTGGCCTTGGACCTTTGGGGGTCGGACTGGATGTCGCAGGGCGGGATTCAGGTTCGTTTCCGCAGACCCGTATACGATGGCGACACCCTGACACTTGCAGCCCGACCTTCCGCAGATGGCACCGTCGACGTTACCGTTAGAAATGAAGATGGTGAAATTGTCGTGCTTGGCACAATGTCAGCGGCACACGGGACCCCTGCCCCGACACTGGCCGATATGAAATTCAACGCGCCGCCAGCAACAAAACCCGCCCTGTCCGTTGCCGATCTGGTCCCCGGACTGCAATTTTTTACCACGGAACGGGTGATAGACGACAACGCGCTGAACATATCGCGCAGGGCCATGGGAAATGCGCTTCCTGTCTTTGTAGACAACGCGATTGCGCATCCGGGTTGTATGGTCCGGCTTACGATGTTTGATGTGCTGAGTAGCTACAAGTTCCCGCTTGCCCCTGTGTTCACGTCCGTCGAAACACAGAACTTCGCGATGTTGAAGGCCGGCAGCATCGTCAGCACATCTGCGCAGATCACCAAAGTATTTGAACGCAATGGCAAGATATTCTTCGAAAGCGAGGAGTTTCTGGTCGCTGATAGATCAGTGATTGTTGCGCGCCACCTCCGGACCAATCTTGTCGCAAGTGCGTAGGATGCCGCCGCCCCAGTTCAAGGAGAATGCGAGATGACGCAGGCCCCGCATTGCCAGACCGGTGACAGTGATCGCTTCACCCAGACGATCAGCGAATCGGACATTTACTTGTTCGCGGGCCGAAGCGGCGACTTCTATGACGCCCATATCAACGAAGCGGCGATGGCTGATGCCATGTTTGGCGGACGGATCCGCGCATGGCGCGCTGCCGGTGGCATTCATATCGGCCGCAGGGACCCGAATGATCGCGTGGATGCAGGCAATTATTGCATCCGGATGCAAAATGTGCATCATGGACTGGCACGACGTGAAAGGGGGATGGTTCGATGTTTAAACTCAACCTGGAAAGCCCGGAAAATCCTTCATGGGATAAAAAAATGATTCGATCGCGTCCTGCTTCAAAATCCACCTTCTCGAAGTTTGTCCCGCTAACACCGCGCTGGAATGATATTGATGTATTCGGGCATGTGAATAACGCAGAGTTTTATGCATGGTTTGATACAGCAGCATTGACCTATTTGAATTCCATTGACGATGTGGGACCGCGCAATAACGATATAGCTGTCCTTGTCGTCGAGAGTTGTGCGCAATTCAATTCTGAAGTGCTTTTCTCTGACAAGGTTGAAATTGGCTTGGGTATATCGCATGTCGGCACCAGTTCCGTGCGCTACAAGCTTGGTGTGTTCTGTAACGACCAGTCGCAAAGTGCCGTTGATGGCGCCTTCACCCATGTATTCGTCAACAAGAATACCCGCCGCCCCGTTCCTGTTCCGGACCGGTTCAGGACACAATTCCTGAACCTGACGCTTGAAGTGGAAAACACATGCAAAAGCTGAATATCAAAAGCGTCGAGACATTGCGTGTGCAGTGGGAAAAGGGGGATGCCCCCGGTCGCAGAAGTGCGTTTGTCAAGATCACGACTGAAGACGGGATTACAGGCTTTGGCGAGGCATCCCCGATGCTGGGCGGCGAAGCGTCCCTTGGGGTGATCGACCGCGACCTTGCGCCTGACATCATTGGCGCCGATGCGCATGATAGCGCCGTAATCTACGACCGGTTGCTGCACAAATGTGTCAAACTGGGGCCGGAAGGTGTGGTAACAAGCGCCTTGGCCGCACTGGATATCGCGCTTTGGGATATTCGCGGCAAGGCGCTTGGACTGCCGGTCTACAAACTTCTGGGCGGCGCATGGCGCACCCGCATTCCGTTTTATGCGTCAATCGGCGGAAATTACGGTCGCAGCGTAGACGAAACCGTGCGGGTAGTTGCGCAGCGTTTCGAAACGGAACAACCCGCAGCAATAAAGATCCGCTGGGACGGGGACCGCACGGTTCAGGACGCGGACATCAAGGGCGACATCGCAAAGGCGCGCGCCGTGCGGCAGCTTGTGGGTGATGACTTTCCCTTGGCCTTCGATGCCAACAATCTTTACAGTGTCGGGGGTGCCATCCGCGTTGGCCGCGCGCTGGAAGACCTTGGATATGTCTGGTTTGAAGAACCCGTCCAGCATTACGACATACACGGTATGGGCGAAGTGGCCCGTAAGCTGGATATCACCGTTTCCGCAGGCGAGCAGGCCTATACAACGCAAGCGGTCCTGGACCTGATCCGCGCAGGCGTCAGAATGGTGCAGCCGGACCTGATCAAGATGGGCGGGATCACCGGCCTGATGAGGTGCCTTGCCTTGTGCCATGCACACGGCGTGGAATTTGTGCCCCATCAAACACAGCCGGTGATTGGCCATCTTGCAAACCTGCATGTTCTGGCCACCCAACTGCACGCGACACGACCGGCAGAATATGCCGATCCAAGCGGACGCATGAACGCAGGCTTTATCAATCCACCTTGCCCGGACAACGGCGCTTTCTTGCTTTCTGACAAGCCGGGGTTGGGTTTGGACGTCGATCATCAGGCGCTACAGCGCATGCTGATCTAGGAGGCTAACCGCAAACTTGGGAGGAGTAATTATGCGGATATCAAGACGAACAATGCTAAAAACAGGCACCGCGAGTGTCGCGGGCACGTTGCTTATGCCGGGCATCATCCGGGCGCAGACATCAAGTGATGTCATACGTCTGGGTGTCGCCGCAGGGGGGCCGCGCTCGATTGACCCGAACCAGACGACACAGGGTGCCGACAACTGGGCGACCGAGCAAATGTTTGAACAGCTCGTGCGGCCACGCGACGGCCTTTTTGCCGCCAGCGACGATGAATTCGTCCCCACACTGGCCACAAGCTGGGAGGCATCCTCGGATGGCTTGACTTGGGTTTTCCAGATCCGCGAGGGGGTCCAGTTTCACAAAGGCTACGGTGAAATGACCGCTGAGGATGTGGTCCACAGCTTCAACCGTGCCCGTTTTGACGGCGTGAACACAGCCGTCTTCGGCAACATCCAGGAGGTCGAGGCAACGGGGCAGTACGAAGTCACATTCACGCTGCGCGGGCCGGACCCGCTTTTCCTTGGGTCTACGATCTTCCAGAACGGTGCCTCTATTGTGTCCAAACGGGCCGAGGAGGAGAAGGGCAGCGACTTCAACCGCGATTCTATCGGCACCGGACCATATGAGCTTGTCTCATTCGACACATCCAGTGGCAGCCGCCTGACACGACATGAAGATTACTGGGATGGCGCAGCCAATGTTCGCGACGTCGAGGTTGTCTATATGGCGGACACCACCGCCCGGACACTGGCGCTTATCGCTGGCGAACTGGACATCATCGAAGCCGTGCGCGCCCCCGGCTGGATCGATCAGGTCATGCAGCGCGACTCTTCCTTGCTGGTGGATATGACCAACCCCGGCTCTTTCATGACGCTTCACATCAATCTGACACAAGCGCCATTTGATGACCCGTTGGTCAGAAAGGCAATCGCGACGGCCATCGACACCGATGCAGTTGCAAACGCACTGACGCCTATGGGTTTCCCGACGATTTCATTGTCGCCCCCCCACTATCCAACGGGCTTCTCCCGCGAGCAGCTGCCAGAGGAGTTGCGCTACGATTACAACCCCGACCGCGCAAGAGAGTTGCTGTCAGAGGCGGGCCATCCCAACGGTATCAGGTTCTCTGCAAATGTCAGTCAGCGGGAAGATTATCGTTCCACAATGCTTATCGTGCAGGAACTGATGCGACCGGCAGGCATTGATATGGAACTCAATGTGATGGACCACTCGGCCTATCACGGGGCCAACCGCGAGGATCAGAACAGTCTGGCACTTCATGCGGCAAGCTACCCGCCTGTCCCGCTGGACTACATGATGCGCTACCTTTCCAGTGGTGCCGCCGTAAAAGCGGATGGCACAGGCGGCGGAAACTATTCGCATTACGGCGTGGCAATGCCGGGGGTGGACGACAAGCTGGAACAAATGCAACTTGCCACCAGTTTTGACGAGTATGTCAGCATTGGCCGCGAGATCGAGTTGCAGGTTCAGGAAGACCTGCCGGTTTATGGTGTCATGACACTTGGTTTCACAGCCGTTCGCAGTTCGCGTGTTGATCTTGGCTACGAGGTTAACGGCGGCTACGCACGCTGGAGATTCCACCGCGCGACGAAGTCCTAATCAAGGAGATACGCATGGCGAGATATATATTCGTCAGACTACTAGACTCGATACCAACGATATTCCTTGTTTTTACGTTGGTATTCATCGCCTTGCGTATCTTACCCGGCGATCCGGCAATCGCGGTTCTGGGCGATTATGCGCGCCCGGAATCGATTGCGCGGTTTCGCGAACAATTCGGCCTGAATGATCCGCTTTGGCTTCAGTTCCTGAAGTTCCTGAAAGACATGGTAACGCTGAATTTCGGCAACTCCTTCACCAAGGGTGTGCCGGTCATGGACCTGATCAGGTATAACCTGCCCTATACAATCGAGTTGACTATTGTGGCCATGCTGATCGGCATTGCCGGTGGCATTCCGCTGGGTGTCTGGGCGGCAATCAATCGCAACAAGGCCCCCGATGTCGGGTTTCGCACCTTCTCGCTGATCGGCTACGCAATCCCCGATTTCTACCTTGGTGCCTTGCTGCTGATCATCTTTGCGTTGAACTTGGGGCTTTTCCCGATCACAGGTGCAGGGGACGGGTTCGCGGCGCGTATGCATCACATTGTCTTGCCCGCCACGACACTTGCGCTGTTGAAAATTGCCTTTATCGGCCGTTTGGCCCGCACATCCCTGCTTGAGGTGCTTGGCAAGGATTTTGTCCGCACAGCGCGGGCCAAAGGGGCGCGCGAGCCGCGCGTCATCTACCGGCACGGGTTGCGCAACGCGCTTATGCCCTTGTCTACGGGGCTGGGCCTTTCGGTTCTCAGCACGCTTTCCGGGTCTGTCGCGGTTGAACTGGTGTTTAACCGGCCGGGGCTGGGACGCTTGCTGATCGATGCGATTTCCGAACGCGACTACCCCGTCATTCAGGCAGGTATCATCATCTTTGCATCGATTGTGGTGGTCGTAAATCTGTTGATGGAAATTGTCTATGCAATCATCGACCCTCGGATCCGGGTGAAATAATGTCTGCAGTTGATCAAGTCAGGGTTCCACAGGAACCGAAATTTGCCGGAACAATCGTCAAGTCGGTGTTTCTTACACCAGCCGGTGCCATTGCGGTCACTGTTATCATCCTGTTTGCCGTGATCGCCATTTTCGCGCCATGGATTGCACCGCATGACCCGCGCGCACAAAGTTTCCTGTCCGTAAATGCGCAGCCGTCGTCGGTGTACTGGCTTGGGACCGACCAGTTCGGGCGCGATGTCTTGTCAAGGTTGATCTATGGCTCGCGCAATTCCTTGATCATCGGGTTTCTGTCCCCTGTTTTCGCAGCGTTGATCGGTGGCACGCTCGGTGTCCTTGCGGGCTATTTCGGCGGCATTATCGACCGTATTGTAACGCGCATCATCGACATGCTGATGGCCTTTCCCGAACTTTTGCTGGCGATCCTGATTGCTGCGGCGCTTGGGGGCGGGTTCTGGAATGTTGTCATCGTGCTGACAGTGGCGTTCACGCCGGGGTTTGCACGGGTTGCGCGGGCAACAACGCTTTCCGTCAAGGAAGAACCCTATGTGGAAGCGGCCATCGCAGCAGGCGTACGGACCCCCATGATTATTGTCCGGCATATTGTTCCCAATATTGCAGCGCCAATCGTGGTCTTGCTGACCCTTTGGACAGCGTCAGCCATTCGACTGGAAGCGACACTAAGCTTTCTGGGCATCGGCACCCAACCGCCAGCCGCAAGCTGGGGCAATATTATCCGCGAAGGGCTTTCCAACATGTTCGCAACCTCTTGGCCGATTTTGACAGCGGGCTTGGCAATAACGATTGTCGTGATGGCAATCAGCATAATTGGCGACACCATGCGTGACGCCCTGGACCCAGAGATCAACTGATGAGTAAACTTCTTGAAATCAAAGACCTGTGTGTCGAATTCGGTCCTGCCGGTCACGCAATCAAGGTTTTGCACAATGTCAACCTGTCCATTGCCCATGGCGAAGCGGTCGGCCTTGTCGGGGAATCCGGATCGGGGAAGTCGATCACCTCCCTGTCAGTCCTCAGGCTGCTGTCGGAACCGCCGGGGCGCATCACCTCTGGCGAAATAGTCTTCGAGGGGCGCAACCTGCTTGACCTGCCACGATCCGAGATGCCCGCGATCAGGGGCAAGGAAATCGCGATGATCTTTCAGGAACCCATGAGTTCCCTGAACCCTGTCATGACGATCGGTGCGCAACTGTCCGAAGCGATCATGCTGCATTCGGAACAGAATGAGTCCCAACGCAAGAACCGCATTCTGGAATTGCTGAAACTGGTTGGCATTCCCGAACCGGAAGCCCGCCTAAAGCAGTATCCACATGAATTCTCGGGCGGGATGCGCCAACGGGTCATGATTGCCATGTCGCTGGCATGCGACCCGAAACTGTTGATCGCGGATGAACCGACAACCGCACTGGATGTCACAATTCAGGCGCAGGTTCTGGACCTGTTGCGCCAATTGCGCGAACGCGTTGGAATGGCAGTCTTGCTGATCTCGCATGATCTGGGGGTTGTGGCAGATGTTTGCGACCGCGTTGTTGTAATGTATGCTGGCCATGTCGTCGAAGACGCCGATATCGCGTCGCTTTTTGAAAATCCCAAACACCCCTATACGCGCGGCTTGCTTTCAGCGGTTCCATCCTTAAGCGACACGCGCGAACGGCTGTATCAGATTCCGGGATCTGTTCCTTCACCGGGGTCCGTCAAGCGCGGGTGCCCGTTCTATGATCGCTGCGATTTGCGAAAGGATATCTGCCACAATGAAATGCCGCAACTGCATGCGCATTCCTCAACGCACAAGGCCGCGTGTTGGGTCACGTCAAGTGACGCAGAAGCTGTTTCAGAAAGCGGGGTGACGACATGACCCAGCCAGTTCTACGCGCCGAAAACCTGGGCAAGATGTTTGCAGACCGGTCCAGCTTGTTCCTGGGACGCTCCAGCGGGGGCGTGCAGGCCGTCGACAATGTCAGCCTGGAGGTCAGGCCGGGCGAAACCCTTGCTGTGGTCGGTGAATCCGGATGTGGCAAATCGACCTTGGGTCGGCTGCTGCTTAGGCTGATCGAACCCTCCTCGGGCAAGATTTTTCTGGAGGGAACCGAGGTTTCCAGCCTGTCACGATCAGAATTCAGGCATTTTCGCAAACGGGCGCAGATGGTGTTTCAGGACCCTTACGGTTCCCTTAGCCCAAGACGGACCATTGCCCAGATCATCGCAGAGCCCCTTGAAGTGTTCGGCATGGCAGGGTCCAGACAGCAAACCCGTGAAAGGGTTGCCGAACTTCTGACACAGGTGGGGCTGTCGCCATCCATCATGGACCGCTTGCCAAGACAGTTTTCGGGCGGCCAAAGGCAACGGATATGTATCGCGCGGGCGATCTCGGTGAACCCGAGTTTTGTTGTCGCGGATGAACCGGTTTCAGCGCTGGACGTTTCGGTTCAGGCGCAGGTTATCAACCTTATGCAGGACTTGCAGAAGGAGAAGGGCTTTTCCTTCCTTTTCATTGCCCATGATCTTGCTGTCGTCCGCCACATGGCGCATCGTGTGGCGGTCATGTATCTGGGCCAGATCGTCGAGATCGGCGAAAAGTCCACGATCTACGGCGCGCCGCATCACCCCTACACAGAAGCCCTTCTCTCGGCGGCCCCCGAAGCCAAACTGAAAAAGGACCGGCAGCGGATCGTCTTGCAAGGGGATGTGCCAAGTCCGCGCAAGGTGCCAAGCGGATGCCGGTTTCGCACACGCTGCCCCATAGCGGCCGACATTTGCGCGCAGCACGAACCCCCATTGCAGACATTGCCAGACGGCCATCAGGTTGCGTGCCATTTCGCAAGGCCGTTTCCCATCATGCAAACCCCAACATAACCACACGGCACGTCACGGCCCCATAACGGGAATTTCACGCCACGAAACAGGCACGAAACAGGATAGTCCGGAACAATGCGCCACAGACGCCTTATCGCCTTCGCATCTGATCTGCCCCTTGCAGACCCGTTATGGCGCAAATTGCTTGCTGCGGGGGCACCGGACCAGTGCCAGATCTTCGACCGGGGCAATGCGCAACAACGCGCAGAGGTACTCGCACAGGCCGAAATCGTTGTTGTTGCAGGTGATAAGATTGATGACGACATTCTTGACGCCCCCCATGTCAAATGGGTTCATTGCGATCATGCGGGCCTGAACAATTCCGCACGCAAGGACGTATTTGACCGCGGCCTGATTGTCACAGGGTCCGCAGGCAGGTCTGCGCCCGCACTGGCCGAACATGCAATGTTGTTTTGCCTTGCGCATGCCGCAAGACTTCCTGCGATTATCGATGCGCAAAAGCAGCATCGCTGGCTTGGCGGGCCGGAACTGTCCGGCCTTAGTGCGCTATATGGCAAAACAATGGGTATTATCGGGCTTGGGCATACCGGCCGCGAGCTGGCCCCGCGTGCCAAGGCGTTCGGTATGCATGTTGTGGGCTACCGGCGCCGCAATGCCCCCGCGCCTGATGGGGTAGACCGCGTCTATTGTGCCGAGAACGGCGATGATATCGCGACTGTCATTGAACCGGCAGACTACCTGATACTGTTGGTGAACCTGTCAGACACCACGCGGAACCTTATTAACCCGCAAACGATTTCCCTGATGAAACCCGGCGCCTTTATCGTCAACCTGTCCCGAGGGGAGGTGATTGATCAGGATGCGCTGATGTCTGCGCTGAATGACCACAGGATTGCCGGCGCGGGCCTTGACGTGACAGTGCCTGAGCCCTTGCCAGCCGGACATCCGCTTTGGGATGCGGCAAATGTGATGATAACCCCGCATTCCTCGCCACCCGTGGCGGATCGGCGTGAACGCTCAGTCGGAATTATCATTGAGAACCTGCGCCGGTACCGGCTGGGGCAACCAATGCTGAACCAGCTTACGCGGGCCGATATCTGGACTGCCGCGGGACGTTGAAACACGCGCCCCGCAACCAGATCAACCCTGAACGATGATGCGCCCCTGTGCATCCAATGTGACCGCCTGTCCGGTCTGCGCGGACCGCTGCGCCGCAAGCCCCATTTGCACGGCCCAAATTCCGTCCGACAAGCCCACTTCGACTGCGCCATGTCCGCGCACGACATTTGCGAAGCGGTCATGCTGGTAGAATGTCGAGCCGTTGTGATCACCGGCCTGCAAAAGCGCGGGGTCTACGGGAACATCAATCTGTTTTGGCCCCTTGGGAGAACGCGGGCTTACAATAAGCTGCGGCACGGGCGGCGCGCCCAGATGGTCAGGCCAGAACCGCCCCGGCCCCGGCACAAGGCATTCAATGCGCGCATCTGGCCCAACAGCAGTGATTTCTTCCTGATATCGCGCGCCTTCGGCAAACATGCACAATTCCAGCATGGCACGCGCACCGCCTGCAAAATCGACAATCACATAGGCATTGTCCCAGATATCCGGTGCAGCCCCGTCATAGCGCTCATTCACATGGTTTACGTCCTGCCCGCCCGACGCCATGATGCGCACAGGGTTATCTTGCAAGATCAGGCGCATCAGGTCGAAGAAGTGACAGCATTTCTCGACCAGGGTTCCGCCGGTTCTGGCGTTAAAGCGGTTCCAGTCGCCTACTTTTTCCAGAAACGGGAAGCGATGTTCACGGATGCTCAGCATTTTGATCCCGCCGGTCACGCTTTGGGCCTGTTCCAGCAACGCGGCAACCGGCGGCATATACCGGTATTCCATCGCAACCCAAAGCGGCGCTGCGTAATCAAGTGCCGCAAGCGTGTCCCAGTCTGCGGGATCGGTGAAAACCGGCTTCTCGACCAGCAGGGGCAGCGGGCGGGTTGCCGCAATTTCACTGATCTGGCGCACATGCAGGTCGTTGGGGCTGGCAATCAGCAGGGCATCAAGGTCCGGAACGGCCAGCAGATCGGCCAGTGACGCAACCATCTTTGCGTGTGGGGCAAGCTGGCTGGCCTGCGCGCGCATACCGGCGTCAGGCTCGAAAATGGCGGCCACTTCCGCGCCGTTGACCAGCGCCAGATTGCGCAGGTGTTCCTGCCCCATCATACCGCAGCCGATGATACCATAGTTTAACTTTTTCAAGGTCATTTCCTTACTTTAGCCTGACAGTGTAGCGCACGCGCCGGGGGTCATACCAAGTCCATGACGCTTCTGCAGATTGGCCGTCATGGCTGTGACTGATGCGCGTGATAAGTGGCAGCGGTGTGCCGGGCCTGTGCGGGAATTCGGCAGGCGCCCAGTCCGGAAGCGGCCCCATCCCCACGCGATCCTCGGCGCGCGCAATGCGCAGGTTCAGGCATGTCCGATAGAAATAATACAGCGACTCGGACAATTCCTGCACCGAAAGGCTGGGCGCATATCCCCCATCCAGCCAAATTTCCTCGACTGCGGCGATGGTGCCGGACAAAAACCGCAACCGCCGTATGCGATGCCCGTCTGCGGATTGCCCGAATTCGGGCAGGGCGGGATCTTTCGGCAAGCGGTCAACCGACAGCACGCGCGCTGTGGGCAACCCGCCCCCTTCTGCCAGTTCCAGTCGTAAAAACGCATAAACCGATGCGGGATCGGTTTGGGCGCGAATGTAATTTCCAGACCCTTGCACGCGCTCCAGCAAGCCCTTGTTCTGAAGCGCGGCAAGCGCCTTGCGCAATGTTCCTATTGCGATGCCATGCGCCTGCGCCATCTCGCGCTCGGGGGGCAGGCGTTCGCCGTCGACCAGTCTGCCAGCGGCGATATCGCGGATCAGCAACTCGGTAATCTGCATATGTAGCGGCAATGAGCCGGTGTCTGACATAGTGCCCCCTGATCATCGCAAGATGAAATTGATACCCTATTGATTTACCCCTTTCGAGGTGCTACGCAAGACCTAAATATACATAAGGGATGGAGAATTACATGAGCGTCGTGCCTGTAACGTCGGTTGATCTGGACGGGGCCGAGGTCAGCTGGTTTGCGGCGCTGTGCTCGGATGATTATGAATTTCTTGGCGTGCCGGACGGGCGGTTGCGGTCCAGCTGGGAGCATTGCTCAAGTCTGGTCCAAACAGCCGAACGCAACGGGTTCCGCAACATTCTGTGCCCGTCCAGCTATCAGGTGGGGCAGGATACGCTGTCTTTTGTCGCGGGTTGTGCCCCAATCACCGAAAAGATCAATTTTCTGGCCGCAATCCGCTGCGGCGAAATGCAACCCGTCATGCTGGCGCGTACCGTGGCAACGCTGGACCACATGCTTCAGGGGCGGCTGACACTGAATGTCATCTCCTCCGATTTCCCCGGCGAGGTGGCGGAAAGTGCATATCGCTATAAACGTAGTCACGAGGTTGTGGAAATCCTGCGGCAGGCATGGACCCGTGACGAAATCGAATATTCCGGCGATATTTACCAGATCAGCAAACTGTCCGCCGACCCCGCGCGCCCCTATCAGCAAAATGGCGGACCGCTTCTGTATTTTGGCGGCTACAGCCCTGACGCACTGGAACTGTGCGGCGCGCAATGCGACGTCTATCTGATGTGGCCGGAACCGCGCGAGATGCTGGAAAAACGTATGCGCGATGTCCATGCCCGCGCGCAGGCCCATGGCCGCACACTGGATTACGGGTTGCGCGTGCATATGATCGTGCGCGACACCGAAGCCGAGGCGCGCGAATATGCCGATCACATCGCCAGCAAACTGGATGATGAATACGGCAAACTGATCCGTGATCGCGCGCATGACAGCATCAGCCTTGGCGTGTCACATCAGGCCCGCGCACGCGAACTTGCGGACAAATTCGGCTATGTCGAACCCAACCTGTGGACAGGGGTGGGCCGTGCGCGGTCGGGCTGCGGGGCCGCACTGGTCGGGTCGGTCGATCAGGTGCTTACCAAACTGGAAGACTACCGCAAAATGGGTATCCGCGCGTTCATCCTGTCCGGCTATCCCCACCATGACGAGGCCGAGATTTTCGGCGCCAAGGTCATGCCGCAGCTGAACACGGTATCCCTGCCCCATGTCTATGGGCGCGTGCCTGCCGAAACCCCTGCAACCCCCCTTGGAAACGGACCCCGCCGCTGATGATGAAACGCACCACACTTGCACCCGATCTGTCGCTTTCACGCCTTGTCTATGGCATGTGGCGTCTGGGCGATGATCCCGACACCAGCCCCGCCCATGTTCAGGCCAAGATCGATTCCTGCCTTGCCCAAGGGATCACAACCATGGATCAGGCCGACATCTATGGCGGCTACACCGCCGAGGCGATCCTTGGTGCTGCACTAAAAGACGCGCCCGCGCTGCGCGACCAGATAGAAATCGTGACAAAATGCGATATCGTTGCCCCTGTCGGGCGGTATGCTGATGCGCGCGTGAAGCATTACGACACAAGTGCGGCCCATATCACGGCCTCGGTCGAGGCAAGCCTGCGCGACATGGCCACCGACCGGATCGACCTGCTGCTGATCCACCGGCCAGACCCGCTTATCGACCCGGACGAGACTGGCGCGGCGCTGGACGGGTTGATTGCGTCCGGCAAGGTGCGGGCGGTGGGGGTGTCCAATTTCCGGCCTTGGGACATGGATCTGCTGCAATCGCGTATGACCGCGCGTTTGGTGACAAACCAGATCGAACTCAGCCTGATGGCACATGACGCCTTCGTAAACGGCGATATGGCCTATCTGCACCAGCACCGGATTGCGCCCATGGCGTGGTCCCCGCTGGCGGGCGGACAACTGGCACATGCCGCCCCTGCGGGAATGCGCGAAAAACTGGACACGCTGGGCACCGATGCTGGCACGGATTGGAGTGCCGTTGCCATAGCTTGGTTGTTGCACCACCCAGTGGGCATCATGCCTGTCATGGGGACGAACAGCCTTGACCGGATCGCGCGGATTTCCGACGCGCTGCGCGTGCCGATGGACCGGCAAACATGGTATGAACTCTATACGCTGGCCTTGGGCCGAGAGGTCGCATGATGGCCGATGGCGGACAAATGCATCCTTCGGAATTTATCCCCGGCCCCGATACATCGCGTGCCTTTCGCAACGCTTTGGGGTGCTTCGCCACGGGGGTAACCGTTGTCACGATCGACAGCGCTGACGGGCCGATGGGGTTTGCCGCCAACAGTTTCGCTGCAGTGTCCCTTGATCCTGCGCTCGTGCTTTGGTCGCCCGCGAAATCATCCAGCCGGTTTGCGCATTATTCCGCAGCTATGCATTATGCTATCCATGTGCTGCCGCATTCGGCCCGGGATATGCTGGCGCGGTTCACCCGCAGCGGGGCGGGGTTTTCCGGATTGTCGTACCAGCGCAATCCCGAAGGCGTGCCATTGCTGGATAACGCCGTCGCAAGGTTCGACTGCCGCCAGCATGCCACCCATGACGGCGGCGATCATCAGATCATCGTGGGGCGGGTGTTGCGTGCAGCGGTAAACGGCGGTCAGGCGCTAATCTTCCATCAGGGGCAATACGGGCAATTCAGCCCGCTTGACTAACCTGCAAGAGGGGGGCAAGGCGTCAGCGCGCGCGCCCTGCTTGCGATCATTATGTCCCATGTTCAAGTTCGCCCAGTCGCAGGCGCGGCAAGGCTGTCGTATCCTTCCGGAAGACATGCGCGAAATCGGGCCGTATCGCCAGATGTGTGCGACTGCCCCGCGCAAGGGTGGTCTGGCCGGTCAAATGCGCTGTCAGCGCGATTCCTGTCTCGGTGCGCGCATACAAGTAGCTTTCGCCGCCCAGTTGCTCGACATTCTCGACAGTGACAGGGTAGCCTTCGGGATCAGGGTGCAAATGCTCGGGGCGGATACCCAGCTGCACCTCCTCGCCATCCGCGACAGTGCGCCCGTCAACGGCCGCGTGCAAAACACGCCCCTGCGCATCGTTCAGCGTGATCCCCGCCCCCTCGCGCGCGGTGACGGTGCAGGGCAGGAAATTCATGCGCGGCGATCCGATGAACCCCGCAACGAAGGTGTTTGCGGGTCTGTTATACAACTCGATCGGGGCACCAGCCTGCTCGATCCGGCCATCCCTCAGGACGACGATCTTGTCAGCCATCGTCATCGCCTCTACCTGATCATGGGTGACATAGATCATCGTATTGCCGATGCGGCGGTGCAACCCCGCAATCTCGCCACGCATACTGACGCGCAGTTCGGCATCCAGATTTGACAGCGGCTCGTCAAACAGAAACACCTTGGGTTCACGCACGACCGCCCGCCCGATGGCAACGCGCTGGCGTTGCCCGCCCGACAATGCGCGCGGCCTGCGGTCCAGATAGGGTTCAAGCTGCAACATGCGGGCCGCCTCGGCAACCCGCGCGGCAATTTCGGCTTTTGGCATGCGAATGTTTTCCAACCCGAAAGCCAGATTCTGCCGCACCGACATATGCGGATACAGCGCATAGGTCTGAAATACCATCGCAAGGCCGCGTTCGGCGGCACGCTGGTCATTAACGCGCACCCCCCCGATCATCAGGTCGCCGCCCGATATGTCCTCCAGTCCGGCAATCATCCGCAACAGGGTGGACTTCCCGCACCCCGACGGGCCGACAAAAACGCAGAAAGTGCCATCCTCGATGGTCAGGTCCACACCATGGACAACCCGCACCGCGCCATAATCCTTGACGATGCCGCGCAGTTCGACCTCAGCCATTGCCCTGATCCTTCATCTTGCAAAAAATACTCAATCCCCTGCCCTTGTTCATTTCACCCCCGATTGCGCAATTCCCTGCGTGATGAACTTTTGCAGGAACGCAAAGACAAGTGTAATCGGCAAAAGCGTCAGCACCGTCATCGCCAGAAGGCTGGACCAGGCGGTCTGCAACTCACCCTGAAACGAATTCAAGGCCAGTTGCAGGGTGAACACCTCGGACCGGTTCAGCACAATCAGCGGCCATAGAAATTCGTTCCAGCGCCACATGACCGAGAAGATGATAAGAACCGCCAGCGCCGGCGCCGAGAGGGGCAGCACAATCTTCCAGTACACGCGCCATTCGCTGGCATTGTCCATGCGTGCAGCGTCCAGCAGATCATCGGGGATCGTCAGCATATACTGGCGCAGCAGGAAAACGCCCGTGGGCGTCGCAATGGCAGGCCAGATCACCGCCCAGGGGGAATTGATCAACCCCATCTGGCTGACCACCAGAAACAACGGCACCAGTGTCACCGTCGGCGGGATCATCAGGGTTGCGATGATCAGCAAGAAGACAGTGCTGCGCCCTGTGAACCGGTATTTCGCCAGTGCGAATGCCGCCATTGAATTGAACAGCACTGTCAGCACGGTTGCCACGACCGTAATAAAGGTCGAATTCCAGAAATACCGCAAGAAATTGAAGCGCGTGAACAGTCCGGTGTAGTTGTCGGTTTCCACCTGCACCGCGCGGACGGGTTCGCGGTCATTGATATGGACGTTCAGGCGTTCATCCGGATTGGCAGGGTCAACCATCTGCGCGTTCAGCCCGACACGCCGCACCTGCGCCAGTTCGCGCCCCGCATGCTCGCCCGAAACGACCTGGAAGCGCTGCAAGGCAGTCTCGAAACCCTCAACCTCGACAAACTGCGGGGCAAGGGGCAGCAGTTTTGGGGGGTATTCCTGCAAGGCAGCTTCTGTCTTGAAGCTGGACAGCGTCAGCCACAGGACGGGACCAAGCATCAGGAACACGCCCAACCCGAGGAAGCCGAAGGCAATCCAGTCGGTCATGTCCAGCCGGTCGCGCCCGCGGCGCTGTGTCAGAAAACGCAGCATCACCCCTCCTCGGCGCGTTTGCGTGTCGCGGCCAGTTGCAGCAGCGTCAGCACCAGCAACACACCGGCCATCACCAGCGACGCGGCCGCCGCCAGTCCGAACTGGCGGGGGCGCGTCGCAAAGCCCACGTCATAGATGTATTGGATCAGCAGGGTCGTCGCCGATCCCGGACCGCCACCCGTAAGCACATAAATTTCATCAAATGCCTGCACTGCGCGGATCAGGCTCAGGACCATCACCACAAGCAGCGTGGGCGTCAACAATGGCAGCGTGATCCGCAACAGCTGCCGCCATGCGGGGGTTCCGTCCATTTCGGCGGCTTCATAGACATCGCCGGGAATGGCCTGTAGCCCAGCAAGCAGGATCAGCACATAAAACCCCATATTCGCCCAGATTGACACGAAGACGATCCAGAAAAACGCCCATGACGGGTCCAGCAACCAGTTGACCGTGCCCATCCCTGCCCAGTCCATACCCGCGTTCAGCACGCCATTGCGTTGCAATATCCATTTCCAGATCAGCGCGACCACAACGGGCGACAGCAGCACGGGATAGAAGAAAACCGCGCGAAAGAACCCCTTCAGCGGGATATTGCGGTTCAAGATCAGCGCCGCGATCAGGGACAGCAGGATCATGAACCCCACCTGAAGCACCACGAACCAGCCCGTATTATGCACCGCACGCCAGAACAGATCGCGGCGGCACGAATTCGGGTCCAGATATGACCCGCAATCAAACAGGGTCGCAAAATTGTCACCACCTACCCAGTCGCGGTCACCCAGCAAGATGCGGTCGCCGCCAGTGGTGGAATACCAGATATTCAAAAGGATCGGCAGATAGGTGAACAACCCGAAGATCAGCAGATTGGGCAGAAGGAAAACCCACGCCATGCGATGTGCGCCAAGGCTGTACTGAAGCATCCGCATCGGCTTTTCAAAAAGGTTGAATGCCCCCTCGTAAAGGGTGCGGAAGATTGCTGTCATCTTGTCTGATCCTGTCCTTCAGGGGTGCCCGGCCCTTCAGGGCCGGGCAGTCAGATTCTAGCGTGCCTCGGCGATGGCGTCAGCAACATCCTGATGCAGTCGGTCAAGTGCCTCATCCAGCGACAATTCACCCACGATCGCCTGGGTCAAACGTGCGGGGATACTGGTGAAAACCGCACGATTGAACTGATACCCCTGAAGCGCATAGGCCGTGTCGGAAAACGTGGGCACGGATGCCGCGAAGGCCGTCAGTGCGGCAGCCACTTCTGGCGTCACGTCCTGATAATCGATCCCGTTGGCCTGCAATTCGGCATTGGCGGGCAGGTTGCGTGTCTGTGCCAGAACCTGTGCCTGCACGTCATCGCGCGCCACGAAACCGATCAGCTTGCCCACAGCTTCGGGGTGCTGGGTATGGTTGAAGCCCACGACACCCGCGCCACCCGGCATGCCGGTGCAGGCTTCTGGCCCGCAAACGCCGCCCGTGGCGACCCAGTCGAACGCGTCGCCGATGTCACGGCCAAAGCGGCCAATCTGCCAGCTGCCGGAATAATACATGACAAGATTGGCGTTGATGAACTCGGCCGCCGCATCCTGATAGGTGCCGCCCCCTGCGCCAGCCCATACGTCGCGCGCCATGGTGCCGTCTTCATGCCAGTCAACGAACTGTTCGGCAAACGCGCGGAACCCGTCATCAATGACCAGCGCCTCGCCGGTGTCGTCAAACAGCGCCGCGCCGTAGGAAATGGCGGGCGCGGCAAAGCGGTGCCCAGTGCGGTCAAGTGCCATTGCGAAATCGACACCCGTGGCCTGCTGGACCGCGACCGACGCTTCGGCCCATTCGGCCCAGCTTGCACCCGGTTCCGGCATGTCAACGCCTGCCTGCTCGAACAATGTCTGGTTGGCAAAACCGCCGGTTGCCGTCAGCTGGTCAACAATGTTGTAAATGCCGTCAGATGCATTGTCGCCCACCCGCGCCCAAGCCAGCGACTGGCCGTAGCGCGCTTCGATCATGTCGGCATCGTCAACGAAGGGGCGCGCATCCAGCATGAACCGCGCCAGGCCGCCGTAATCGGTGACGCGCGCCAGATCAGGGCCTTCGCCCACTTCCAGCTGCACCGGCAAGGATTCCAGAATCGCCTGATAGGGGACGACATCCACGACAACTGTAATGCCCGGATTTTCGGCCTCGAAGGTCTGGAAGGCCTCGGCCCATACGTCACATTCATTCCCGTCCTGATAGCACATGAAACGCAGTTCCTGCGCATGCGCCCCGCCTGCTGCCAGCAGGGCAAAGGCTGATATCGCAATTTTCTTTTTCATTCTGGTCCTCCCATTGGTAATTTTATCCGCAAGCCAGTTTGCCTGCGGTGCAGCTTCCTAAATCAACCCTGTCGCGGCGACGCGGCACAGTCACGGACGCAAGAATGCATCCGCTGCAAATGTCCAAACGGCCGGAAACATGCGCGCAGCACGCCGCAGCGCACGCGCCCCTGTGCCGCGACGGGTCCCGCCCTGCGGACCGGCCTTGTTGTCATCTGGAATGGTCCTCCCTGCGCCGCGCGAACGCGATCCTTAAAAAGGCTAGCACTGGATAAATAATAAATCAATAGGGTATCAATTTGAACCGGACGTTCCGTCACGGCATCAACTTGCCCACATGACCTGACTGTTTTCCACGCAATGGCACCTGCACAGAACGCCCCAAGATGCGGCGCCGCCTGCAATCTTGACAAATTCACTAAGGCAATGGTAACGCCCAAACACGCAGACATCCTGCGCAGCCAGCCTTCGCGCCAGCCTTTCCCTAGAACATGAATATGAAAGGCAGCTTCATGCGTATGCTGGCATTAATTATGGGCCTTGGACTGTCGCCCGTGGCGGCCGAATCGCTTTCCATCAGGCTCGATCAGGCCAATTCCGGCGCGGATCAATGCCAGTTGGTCTTTGTTCTGGAAAACGGGCTGGACACCGAATTCGAACAGCTTCAGGCCGAAATCGTGTTGTTGAGTCAGGACTCGCGCGTAATGCGCCTAAGCCTTCTGGATTTTCAGTCCTTGCCTGCGCAGGGAATGCGCGTGCGCAGTTTCAACTTGTCTGGGCTTGAATGCGATCAGGTGGGGCGTGTGCTGTTCAACGCGATGGGACCATGCACCCCATTGGCGGCCAGCGCCTGCACTGCCGCGCTAGACGTCAGCAGCGCCACCGATATCGAGGCGTTGAAATGACCGATCTTCTTGAACCGGTCGCGGAATTTCTGGCACTTGGCGGGCCTGTTGTGGCGATATTGCTGGCAATGTCGGTTCTGGCCTTTGCGCTGGTGCTGGTGAAGCTGTGGCAATTCCAGCGCGCTGGCCTTGGGGCGCATGGTCCGCTTCTGGACGCACTCGACAAGTTCGACCGCGGCGCATATCAGGCGGCCCTGCGCGACGCTGCGCGCGCACGCAGCCATCTTGCACCATTGGCCGTACTGGCCCTGAGCACCGATCCCGAGGATCAGAATGAAGGATTGCGTTCACGGCTGACAGGGCTTGCAGAAGAAGCGATCGCGCGGCTGCAAACGGGTTTCCGGCTACTTGATTCCATTGCACAAGTCGCCCCGCTGCTGGGCCTGTTCGGCACGGTGTTGGGCATGATCACAGCATTTCAGGCCCTGCAACAGGCTGGTGCCAATGTGGACCCGTCAGCGCTGGCGGGCGGGATCTGGGTGGCACTTCTGACCACCGCAGTGGGGCTTGGTGTGGCAATGCCTGCCGCGCTGGTGCTGACATGGTTCGAAGCCCGCGTCGCCCGCGAGGCGCGGCTGGCCATGCAGATCGTTGATGTGGCGCTGTGTCGGGGGCTTGCACCGGCAGGGTGCCCGCTGGACAGCACCCCGCCTGAAAAGCCGCGCCATGCGTGACCGGCTGGGCCTTACAGCACATCGCAGACGCTTGTCGATGACATCGCTTATCGATGTGATTTTTCTGCTGCTTCTGTTCTTCATGCTAAGTTCCACCTTCGCCCGTCAGGGCGAGTTGCCGCTGGATCTGGCCATGGGGGGCGCTGCCACTGCACCGGAAACACCGCCTGCATTCCTTCAGCTTCACGAAAACAGTCTACGGCTGGACGCCGCCGAAATCACACACGATGCGTTGCGACAAGAACTCGCCACGAGAGGGGAAGGTCTGGTGTTGCTTGCATTGGGCGAAGGTGTCAGCGCGCAGGCATTTGCCGACGTGCTGCACCTGTTGCAGGGGCTGTCCGGCTGGAATTTGGCCGTATTGGGGGCCATGCCATGAAACGCGCGCTTGCCCAGCCCCCCCGCACCCGTGCAGAACCAACCATTGCGCTGATCAATATCGTGTTCCTGATGCTGATCTTCTTTCTGATCGCAGGCAGTCTGGCCCCCCGACCCGATGCCGATGTCGCGCTGGTCAGCCTGACAGACATCACGACCGAGCCACCCTCTGACGCGTTGATCATGCTGGCTGATGGCAGCTTGCGGCATGCAGGGGCGGCGTTGTCGCAAGACGCGGCGCTTGCGGAATTCAGCGCGGCAGAACGTGTGCGTTTGCTGCCCGACCGCGCCGCACCGGCGGGCGCATTGGTGGCGCTGGCGCAGGGCTTGCGCGCGGCGGGTGTGGCAGAACTTGTTATCGTGACTGAACGGGGGCTGGAATGACTGCAACGGCGCTTCTGCTCGCATGCCCACAGCGCAATGGTTGCCCGCTTGTGCGCCCGCACGATCTGCGGCGGCTGGATCTTGGGCCAAGGTTGAAAACTGTTCTTCTGGCGGCGGGTGCATCCGTCGTGTTGCACTTGGGCGCGATGGCCGCGCTTTCGCCGCGCGATGTGGCGCTGATTGCGGGCGGAGGAGAGGATGCGCCTGCGGCGCTTGGCACAAGTTTCGCGGATTTCGCCGAGGGTGTTGCCTCTCCTTCTGCGGCTGCGCCGCTTGAGGCCGAAACCCTTGACACACTTGCACCGGAAAACCCCGTGCAGCCCGTGGCGCCACAGACCCCGCCCACACAGAAGGTCACGCCCGCACAGGCATCTGCTGCCATAGCGCTGCCAACCGCCCCCGATCCCAGCGCCGCATTGCTGCCGTCATTGCCCGACCCCGCACAGATGACCAGCCCGCAAGACCTGTCTGCAACTGCGCCGCCACCTGCACAAATGACCGCCATGCAGGATACGCGCCATACCCCCGCGTCAACACTGGAACCGTCCCGGCCCGTCAGGGATACACCGACACCCGCACAGATAACGGCCGACATCTTGCAACCGGACACCAGCCCCACGGATCAGGCCCCCGTGTCCAGCCGCAAGCCGCCCCCGCGCCCGGATCGCACGCCCCCCGCGCAGCCAACAAGGCAGGCCAGCGCACCGCAAGGGAACGCCGCACAGAACGCCACACGCGGCAGCCAGCAGGGCAGCACTGGACAGGCCGCCAGTCAGGACCAGTCGCGCGCACAGTCCAGTTCAAAGGGCAATGCCGCCGCGTCAAACTACCCCGGAGAGGTGATGGCCCGCATCCAGCGCACAAGGCTGGCCCGCAGCCCCGCACGCGGGCGGGTACTGGTTGCGTTCAGCGTCGGGGCGAATGGCGGCTTGGCCTCGGCCTCGGTCGTGCGCAGTTCGGGCAATGCTGCGCTTGATCAGACCGCCCTTGACCATATCCGCCGCGCAGCCCCCTTCCCCCCGCCGCCTGCCGGTGCGCAGCGACAGTTCAGTTTCGAATTCGTCGGGCGGTAGTGTGCACGGGCCGGGGTTCCACATGCGCAAAAGGATTCATCCACCCCACATCTGTCCGTCTGGCCAATCACTGTTCAGCATTGCCGGTTCGCCAAACGATGGCGCGCCTGCGCTTGAAGTTCAGCCTGCCCGTTCGGGCATGTGACGCGGCAGGCCAACAGATCAAAAGCTGGCCGTCCTTGCAAAAGCCCGCGACCTTGCCTAGTTTACAGTTATCTTTGCATGGGAGATGCACCCGAAATGGACAAGAAATTCGCCGCCCTCACCCTTTTGGTTCCGCTGCGAGAAGTCCTGCCCAATGCCTGCATCTGTTTCCCTGTCCGGCCTGTCATGGGTCACACCTGACGGTACACCGCTTCTATCCGATCTTGACCTGACCTTCAGCCCCGAACGCACCGGCATCGTCGGGCGCAATGGTGTCGGGAAAAGCACGCTTTTGCGTATCATCGCAGGCCGTCTGCGTCCGGCGTCCGGCCACCTTAGCGTGACAGGGTCCATTGCCATGATGCGTCAGGACGTGATCGAGCACCCTGACAAGACCGTAGCCGATCTTTTTGGTGCGCGGGCCTCGCTGGCGCTTCTGGACCGCGCCGGGGCGGGCGAGGTCACTGTTGATGACCTGCCCGATGTCGACTGGACGCTACCCGCAAGGATCGAGGCCGCGCTTGCCAGATTTGGCTTGTCAGCCGAACCACAGACCCCGCTTGCCACGCTGTCAGGCGGACAGCGCAACAGGGCGGCCCTTGCAGCATTGATATTGGAAAAACCTGATTTCCTGTTGCTGGACGAGCCGACAAACAACCTTGATCAAGGCGGGCGCCGCGTCGTGATCAACCTGCTGCGAACATGGAAAGGCGGGGCGATCATTGCAAGCCATGATCGACAGCTTCTGGCCGAGATGGACACGATCATCGAGCTGTCGTCGCTTGGTGCAGTGCGGTATGGCGGGAATTACGCAGCCTATCGGCAGCAGAAGGAAATCGCACTGGACGCAGCCTTGCGCGACCTGAACAATGCTGAAAAGGCCCGCACCGAGGCTGCTCGCCGCGCCCAACAGGCGGCCGAACGTAAGGCGCGTAAGGACAGCGCCGGACGCAAGGCACGCATGAAGGGCGATCAGCCGAAAATGCTGTTGGATGCGGCCAAGGAACGCGCCGAGGCATCGGGCGGCGCGGGTGCCCACCTGCGCGAAATCCGGCGCAACGCCGCCAATGAAGAGCTTGCCGCCGCCCGCAAAAACATCGAGGTGCTGGACCCCCTTTGTATGGCGATCACGCCCACAGGGTTACCATCCGGCAAGATCGTGCTGCGGTTGGATCATGTGACGGGCGGGTATACGCCGGACGATCCGGTGATCCGCGATCTGTCACTTGTTGTGACCGGCCCCGAACGGATTGTCATAGCTGGGCTAAACGGCAGCGGAAAAACCACACTTCTTAAGCTGATCACCGGCCAGATCCCCCCGCACTGCGGCGTGGTAAACCTGTCTGTCGCATTCGCGATGCTGGACCAGCATGTCGGTTTGCTTTGTGACGATCTGACCCTGCGCCAGAACTTCCTGAAGTTGAACCCTGCCGCGAATACCCACACAGCCCACGCGGCGTTGGCGCGGTTCGGATTCCGCGCCGACGATGCCTTGCGCCGCACTGGTGCGCTAAGCGGGGGGGAGCGCTTGCGCGGCGGTCTGGCCTGCGCCCTTGGCGGCACCCCGCCACCAATGTTGTTGATTTTGGACGAGCCGACAAATCACCTTGATCTGGACGGTATCGAAGCCCTTGAGGCGGCGCTGGCCACTTATGACGGGGCGGTGTTGGCCGTCAGCCACGATCAAGCCTTCCTTCAATCGTTCCAACCTGATCGGGTTGTTCAACTAAAGTAAAGACCGCAAAATTCGCATGGCCGTCCGTCAACTGAATCTGACAGGGCGGCGCGTGTCACGTTTCCGAATGCAATGACACGTCACCAGATTGCCGGAACTGACGGTGAACCGGATATGCTGGAAAACAAAGGAGCGTTGCCGCTTCCGCGCGCAAGCGTATCAGGCAGGGGGGCATGCGATCCATGGCTGCACCCAAGGCAGCCGGCAGCCACACATACCCGCCATTGCGGTCTTATCGTCCCATACAGGCGCGCGCCGATCTGCTGTGTCAACCGGGTCGGAGGAGATACTCACCATCCGAACCGCTGCCCAGCAATATATCATCCTTCATCATCAACCGCCCCCGCAAGTAGACGGCAACCGGCCAGCCAGCAACCTCTAGTCCTTCATAGGGGGTATAGTCGCAGTTATCGTGCAAATCACGGTGGCGGATGGTCCGCGACACATCGGGGTTCCAAATCGTAAGATCCGCATCACTGCCAATAGCGATCGTCCCCTTCTGCGGATAAAGGCCATAAGCCTTCGCATGGTTGGTCGAGGTCAGCGCGACAAAGCGGTTCAGATCAATTCGCCCTTTCTTGACACCTTCGGAAAACAGAATTGGCATACGCGTCTCAACCCCCGGAATGCCATTCGGTATATGAACAAACGTGCCGCCGGGCCGTTTCTTGCCTGCGGTATCATCAAACCTGAACGGGCAATGGTCGGATGAAAACAAATCGAACACGCCGGTTTCAAGCCCGCGCCAGCAGGCGTCTTGCTGGTCCCGGTCACGCGGCGGGGGCGAGCATACATATTTCGCGCCTTCCCATCCATCAGCGGACAAGTCATCTTTCGTCAGCAAAAGGTATTGTGGACAGGTTTCGGCAATCACGCGCTGCCCACGGGCGCGCGCGCGCGTCACCTCGTCAATCGTCGGCCCGTTAGAGATGTGCACGATCACAACGGGCACGTCCACCACCTCGGCCAAGGTCAGGGCGCGGTGCGTGGCTTCGCGCTCTGCGGCGATGGGGCGTGTGCTGGCATGTGCCTTGGCGTGAACATTCCCGGCCTGCACATGGGCATCTGACAAGTAGCGGATGACGTCCTCATTCTCGGCATGGACCAGCATGACCGCGCCCGCCCTGCGCGCTGCATCCATAGTGGCAAGGATTTCGGCATCATTCAGGCGCATGGCTTCATAGGTCATGAACACCTTGACCGATTTGTAGCCCGCCGCAATCAGCGCGGGCAATTCCTGCCCCAGCACGGCTGGCGTCGGGTCCGTGATGATCAGGTGGAAACTGACATCTGTCAGACAGTTGTTGCGCGCCTTGGCGTGATAGGCATCAACGGCCTGGCGCAGGGACTGCCCCTTTTCCTGAAGGCAGAATGGCATAACAGTCGTATTGCCCCCGAACAGCGCGGATCGCGTGCCCGATGCAAAATCATCCGCCATTTCCACCCCCTCGCCAGAGGGTTGCGCAAGATGCACATGGCTATCTATGCCGCCGGGCATGACCAGCAGTCCCCGCGCGTCATATACTGCGGCAGCGTCGTCGGTGATCACGGCAGCCAGCTGGACGATGCGCCCGTCTGCAACACCAATGTCGCATTTGAACGTATCCGAGGCCGTCACAACTGTGCCGCCACGGACAATAAGATCAAGGCTCATGTCTATTCCTTTCAGCGGCAAACTGGCAACAGCTTCACCGATCAGGCATTGATCTGGTCCAGATCAATGCCCCCTTCCAGATGCCGCTTGCGATAGGCAATCCCCATCATCAGGGCCTGCACCACCGTCATCAGCGCGGACACCGACCGGAACCCGTGGAATTCGGCGTCCTCGATGGTCAGCAGATGCGCGCATCGTTCGGTGATCGGGCTGACGGGGCTGTCGGTAATTGCAATGATCGGGTTTCCACGCTGCCGCACCGACCGCGTAACGCTGACAGTATCATCCGCATAGGGTGGAAAACTGATTGCAATCAACAGATCATCGGGTGCCATGACCGCGGCGTGATCTTCCAGCGCGCTGCCCAGCCCCAGAATCTGGACCGACTGCACCCCCGCACGGTTCAACGCATAGGACAGGTAGGATGCAGCCGCAAAGGACCTGTCAACGCCGATCACATAGACCACACGCGCAGCAAGAATGCTGTCCACAGTTTCAGCCAGCGGCAGGTTGTCCACGCGTTCGACCAGATGATCCAGCGACGCCATATTCGCAAGACTGAAGGATTTCGTCAGCGCAATCAGATCATCGGGATCGGGCACGACCTGTTCGCCACGCGAATGGCGAATGCGTTCTTCCAGTGTGGCGGGGGCCGCGCGCTGCAAGGGCGCGCGAAACACCTTCTGCATATCGCTGAACCCGTTGAACCCCATGGCCTTCGCAAGACGCACAAAACTTGTCGCGGCAATGCCCGATTTCACAGCAAGTTGCGACACCGGACTAAGCGCCACATCATGCGGGTTACTAACAGCGTAGCCACCCGCCTCCAGCATTTTTCGGGTGAAGCGGTGACGCTCCTCCAGCAGAAGGGTGCGAAACTGCTCCAGATCATGCGGCGGGGGCAATGCTGATGCGCGGGTCATGGCCGGTGATTGCTCCATAGGGGTGCCGGGCGACTAGTGCTGAAGCACTTGCGACAGGAAAAGGCGGGCGCGATCGGACTTTGGCGCATCAAAAAATTCTTCCGGTTTGGCTTCTTCTACAATCTGTCCTTGATCCATGAAGATGACGCGGTTTGCAACCTTGCGGGCAAATGCCATCTCATGGGTGACGCACACCATGGTCATGCCCTCCTCGGCCAGTTCGACCATGACATCCAGCACTTCCTTGATCATTTCGGGGTCCAGTGCCGATGTCGGTTCATCAAACAGCATGATTTTAGGATTGGCACATAGTGACCGTGCAATCGCAACGCGCTGCTGCTGGCCGCCCGACAACTGGCCAGGGAACTTCTGCGCCTGTTCTTCAATATGGACACGTTTCAGAAAATGATGCGCCCGTTCTTCGGCTTCCTTGCGGGGGCGTTTATGGACCCAGATCTGCGCAAGTGTCAGGTTTTCCACGACGGTCAAATGCGGATAAAGATTGAAACTCTGGAACACCATACCGATTTCGGCACGCACCTGTTCCAGCCCTTTCATGTCGTCATGCACTTCGCGCCCGTTGACCAGAATGCGGCCCATCTGGTGGGTTTCCAACTGGTTCACACAACGGATCACCGTGGACTTCCCCGACCCTGAAGGCCCGCAAATGACGATCTTCTCGCCGCTTTTTACTGACAAATTGATGTTTTTCAGCACATGAAACGTGCCAAACCATTTGTTGACGTCCACGAAGCGGATCACATCATCTGTATTCATATCTGTACTGCCCGCGATTGAAGGACTGGTCCGGTTTTGTTGCATTTTGTCTTGATCCTATGTGTTGTGGCCTGTGTTCAATCGTCGCTCAAGATACATGCTGTATCGTGACAGGCCGAAACACAGCACCCAAAAGCCCATGCCCGCAAAAACATAGCCGGTTTTCGTGACCGAGGCCGACAGCCAGTTTGAATCCGCGATCCCTGCCTGAACAATGCCCAACAGGTCGAATAACCCGATGATCAGCACAAGCGTGGTGTCCTTGATGATTGCGACATAGGTGTTGACGATACCGGGGATAACAATGCGCAGGGCTTGCGGCAGGATCACGAAAATCATCATGCGCCAATAGCCCATGCCGGACGCTGTCGCTGCCTCGTACTGGCCGCGCGGAATGGCCTGCAGGCCCCCGCGAATAACCTCGGCCATCAATGCGCCGTTGAACAGGGCAACCCCCAGCAGGGCGCGCAGCAACTTGTCGAGTGTAAAGCCCTGCGGCATGAAAAGCGGCAACATGACCGATGCCATGAACAAAACGGTAATCAGCGGCACGGCGCGAAACAACTCGATGAAGGTGGTGCAGAACAACCGGATGCTTGTCATCTTCGACCGGCGACCCAACGCCAGCAATATGCCCAGCGGCAAACTGCCCACCATGCCGGAAATCGCCACAACCAAGGTCAGCATGAACCCGCCCCAGCGTGCGGTTTCCACCACCGGCAGGCCCAGAATGCCACCATACAGCAGGAAAAACGCAATCACCGGATAGACCAGAAGCGCGAAACCCAGAATCCAGCGTTTTCCGGGGGTGGCGGGAAACAGCAGCGGCAAAACCGATGCGATCAGAAGCACGAAGGTCAGATCAACGCGCCAGCGTTCGGAAACGGGATAGAACCCATACATGAACTGGCCCCAGCGCGCGTTGACGAATGCCCAGCACGCTCCGCCATTGGCCACGCAGTCGGCACGGTCGCCCACCCATGTCGCATTGCCAATGGCCCAGTTATACAACCCCGGCATGGACAGATACAGCAGATACAGCACCGCAATCGTCAACAGCCCCTGTCGCCAGTCAGGGAACAGATTGCGGTGAATCCAGTCTACGGGGCCGGTATGCACCTTCGGCGGCAAGCGCGCTTCGGCGGGCGGCAGGATGCCGGTCTGTTCGCGGATAGCCGCATTCGCGGTCAGCAACTTATCTGTCATTGCGCAAGACCCTGTAGTTAAGGAAGTTCATGACAGCCGCAATGAACAGGCTGACAGTGATATAGAAGCCCATGGCCAGCAGGATCGTCTCAACGGCCTGCCCTGTCTGGGTCAGCGTGGTGCCCGCCACGATCGAGATGATTTCCGGAAACGCGATCGCAGCCGCGAGCGAGGTGTTCTTGGCCAGCGACAGGTATTGCGTCGCCAGTGGCGGAATGATGATCCGCATGGCCTGTGGCAGGATTATCAGCCGCATCATTTCCCAGCGGCTATGGCCCATTGCGACGGCCGCTTCATACTGGCCCTTTGCGACCCCCTGAATGCCCGCGCGCACAATCTCGCCCACTGCGGCAGAAATATAGAAGGCAAGGCCCAGCAGCGCAGCCAGCATTTCAGGCAGGATGACCATGCCGCCCTGAAAGTTGAAACCGCGCAGTTCCGGCACAATCAATTCAAACTGTGCGCCGCTTACGGCCCATGCCAGCAACGGCAGGCCAATCAGCCCGCCCAACCACCACGGCCAGACCGGCCCTGCATCGCCGGTGGCATCGCGCAATTTGCGCATGCGCCGCGTCTGGATGACGCCAAGGATCAAACCAACCCCCAAGGCCGCCAGAATGGCGCTTCCGCTGGTCCCGAAAACGGGTTCCGGCATGATCAGCCCGCGATTGTTCAAAAACGCAATGCCGCCAAACTCTACGCTGTCGCGTGGCCCCGGAAGCGGGCGCAGGATTGCGAAATACCAGAAGAACAGCTGCAACAGCAGGGGAATGTTGCGGAAAATCTCGATATAGACAGTTGCAAGGCGCGCCACCAGCCAGTTGCGCGACACCCGCGCCAGCCCCAGACCAAAGCCCAGAAACGTTGCCAGCACAATGCCCAGCGCCGACAAGACAAGCGTGTTGATCACCGCAACCCAGAACCCTTGCAAATAAGTCGAGTTCGAGGAGAAGGGTATATAGCTAAGCGAGACGTCAAACCCTGCACGGTTGCCCAGAAATCCGAAACCGGATGCGATCCCTTGCCGCGACAGGTTCGCCATCGTGTTCGAGAACAGGAAATAGACAATCCAGACAAGGGCCGTCAGGAACAATAGCTGCACGGCCAATGACCGTATGCGCGCGCGCGTAAGAAAGGGCGCGCGAGGTGGGCCAGAGGGCAGATGCCCAACGCTTTGTGTAGTGGTATCGGCCATATACTGCATCTTCCAGACTGGTTCCAAAGGCAGGGTCTGCGCCCCTAAAGGACACAGGTTGCGGGACACCTATGCCGGGGTATCTTCCGGCATAGGGTCTTCGTCATGTGCGGGTTGGGGACTTACTTGATGGGCATCGCGTATTGAATGCCACCATTGGTATACAGCTCGTTCAGGCCGCGCTCCAACTCCAGCGGGGTGTTCATGCCCAGATGGCGTTCCCACAATTCACCGTAGTTCCCGACAGCGGCGATGGCTTTTGCGGACCAATCATTTTCCAGGTCCATCCATGCGCCCATATTCTCGTCGCCCACCCCCAACAGGCGGCGGATGTCGGGACCACCGTTTTCGGCCATTTCATCCATATTGTCAGATGTGACGCCCATTTCTTCGGCACCAATCAGGGCATAGACAGTCCATGTCACGATATCGAACCACTGATCATCACCATGGCGCACCACAGGGGCCAGCGGCTCTTTCGAGATGGTTTCGGGCAGCATGACATGCTCTGCAGGGTTTTCCATGACCAGCCTGCGCGCAGCAAGGCCCGACAGGTCGGACGTGTACACATCGCAGCGTCCGGCGTCATAGGCAGCCAGAACCTCGTCGGCGCGGTCAAAACGCACGGGCGAATAGCTCATGTCATTGGCGCTGAAGTAGTCGGCAAGGTTCAATTCGGTGGTTGACCCTGCCGAGACGCAGACGCTTGCGCCGTCCAGATCAAGCGCGGATGCAACGCCAAGGCTTTCGCGGACCATGAAGCCCTGCCCGTCATAGAACACAACCGGCGCGAAGTTCAGGCCCAGCGCAGTGTCGCGGTTCAGTGTGCGTGTGGTTGTGCGCGACAAGATATCGACCTCGCCCGATTGCAGCGCGGTGAAGCGTTCGGTGTTGGACAGCGGCACGAAACGAACCGCGTCCGCATCATCCAGAACAGCGGCAGCAACCGCGCGGCAGATATCGACGTCAAATCCGGTCCAGTTGCCCGCATCATCGGGGTTCGAGAAGCCGGGAACGCCCTGCGTCACACCGCAGACCACCGCGCCACGGTCGCGCACGTCCTGAAGCGTGCTGGCCTGCGCGACGCCTGCTGCAAGAACCAATGCAGAGGTTGAAAGCAAGAAGGATGTTTTCATGGTTATTTCCCTGTTGAGCTGGAGGAGAGGAGTGCCGACAAGCCCGCTCTGACCTGTCGTCCGCAAGCGCCCGATCAGCGCTGACGTTCAAGTTGGTCGATCAAACGGTCGATTTCCCCGACCGTGTTGTAATGCACCGCTGATGCGCGGATCACCCCGTCACCACTGGACAGGTTCAGGCTTTCGACCAGACGTTTGGAATGGAAATCCCCGAACCGGATGCCAATACCGGACGGGTCCACCTGACGCACCAGCGCCTCGGAGCTGCGACCATTCACAATAAAGGAAATCGTAGGCACGCGCGCGGCCCTGTCGGCCACCGCCTGTCCAAGGATCGTGACATCATCGCGTGATCGCAGATAGGCAAGCAGCCGCTCTGACAGCACGGCTTCATGATCGGCCATGATATCGAACGCCGCCTCGACAGCGGCACGGCCGGTGGCGTTCACGCCATGCGCGGCGGCGAAGGCTTCAAGATACTCGACAACACCGCGGCACCCCGCGGCGAGTTCATAATTCGCGTTGCCCGGTTCCAGCTTGTTGGGAACCTTGTCCTCGCCATAGAAGAAGTGATTTATGTTGCGCGCCTCATTTCGCAGCAAATCATAGCGGCCGAAAAGTGCGGCATGGTGCGGGCCATATACCTTGTAGACCGAAAAGACGTAGTAATCTGCGTCAAGGGCTTGCACGTCAATCGCGCGATGCGGGGCATAGGCCACGCCATCAACGCAGATTTTCGCGCCCGCCTGATGCACCAGATCGGCAATTTCACGCACCGGCATTATGGTGCCGAAGATATTGGAGGCATGTGTGACTGCAACAATCCGTGTCCGGTCATTCAGCAGGGCGCGTAGATCGTCCAGATCAGGCAGATCAACGCCGCGCGGCATTTTCCATTCACGGATTTTAATGCCGTGGGCTTCCAGCTTGCGCCAAGGACCAATATTTGCCTCATGGTCGAAATTCGTGACGACCACTTCATCACCAGCCTGCCAGCCCTGCACAAGACTGCGCGCCAGCTGATCCAGCAACTGGGTTGCGGTTGCACCCATGACGATTTCTTCGGGGCGCGCAGCATTCATGAGAGTGGCAATGGCAGCGCGGCCATCCGCAACCACAGCGCCCGCCTTTTGCGAGGCAGCGTAGCTGGCGCCAAGCTGGACACTCTCACCCGAAAGGAACGCGACAATATGGTCCACCGACTGCTTCGCCACCTGAGAGCCGCCTGCATTGTCCAAAAAGACAGTGCCGTGCTGTAACCCCGGAAAGCACTTGCGCACGAAGCCCATATTGATTGATGGCATAGCGTCATCCTTTCTGATTCCTTGACCCGATACAAAATGAAATATTTTTCAAAGGCAAAATAAAAATGAAATATTTCATTTAACACTTGTCGTCATACCAGCCGATATGCACGGAATTTCACCATCGGCGCATTATTCGCAGCTCTTTTGTGGGTGAAGGCAGATAACCCGTTCGGGTTGGCGCGGGGTGGGCCCGCTAAGCAGCGTGGCGCATCGCTGACAGACATGGAAAGGCAGATGGCACACCGCTATGGATGAAGCCCTGCATCTTGCGGGTCATTTTCAATCCGGACCTGCGCCAGCAGGTTCGGACCGGCGGGCGATATCGTCGTTATTGGTGGTGCGCAACAATACTGATGCCGTCATCCCGTAATCTGGTGTCGCATTGTTTCCAGCCGCAAGGGGAACAAATGCCCCGCCGCGATTGTCACACCGGTCCTGCGCCCCGCGTCCACGGCTCTGCGCCCTTTATGTCCACGAAGATGCAATAGACTGATGTGGTTGCAGTGATGAACAGCCGGTGACCATCAGTCCCGCCAAAACACAGGTTTGCCACCACTTCAGGCACCAGTATCTTGCCCAACAGGCGACCGTCGGGCGCAAAACAATGCACACCGTCTGCCGCCGATGACCAGAGGTTTCCCGCCTCGTCTGTCCGGATGCCATCCGGCAGGCCGTGGTCAATATGGGCAAATACGCCTGCATCGGTCAGCGTGCCGCCTGCAACATCAAACTGGCGAATTACAGAAGGCACGCTGTCGTCATGGCTAGATCCGCTTTCGGCAATATAAAGGCGGGTCTCGTCGGGCGAAAAGCACAACCCGTTCGGTTGCACGAAATCGGATACGACCGGCAATGTGATACCGGTTTCGGGATCAATTCGGAACACATGCCGCGCATCCTGTTCGGAATCGCTGCGCCGCCCCTCGAAATTGGAATCGATGCCATAGGTGGGGTCTGTGAACCACACTGCGCCGTCCGAACTGACAACCACATCATTGGGCGAATTCAGCCGCCGCCCCTGATAGGTGCATGCCAGCACGGTCAGGCTGCCATCATGTTCAGTGCGGGCGACATCGCGTGGTCCGTGGCGGCAACCGACCAGACGCCCCTGCCTGTCGCGCGTATTGCCATTGTTGAAGCCGGCCCCCTGCCGGAACAGTGTTACCCCGTCGGGCGACCAACGCATAATGCGTTGGGACGGGATGTCGGAAAACAGCAGGCAGCCATGATCCCCGAACCATACCGGCCCTTCTACCCAAGTGAACCCTGTAGCAACCCGTTCCAGCTGTGACATGGGGTGAACAAGCGACGCGAAGGCAGCGTCATGGATTTCCAGATGCGGCGGTGTCGAGATCATGCGCGCGCCCTCCGGGTGCTGGCAACAATGACAATTCCGATGATGATCGCGCCGGTCAGAACAAGCCGCACGCCCGCGCCGAAGCCATAGGAATTCAGCATCGACACAACAAGAAACATGAACAGCGCACCGCCCCAGACCCCCGGCACATTGGAATTGCCCCCCGCGATGGATGTGCCGCCAATGACCACCACCGCGATCGACATCAGCAAATATTCCTGACCCATATTCAGCGAAGCCCCGCCTGAAAAGCTGGCAAGCAGATACCCCGCCACCGCAGCCAGAACGGAAACTGCAAGATAGGTGACGGCGCGCACCATCTGGACCGGAACACCCGCCAGCCGTGCCGCGCGCATGTTCTGCCCCGATGCCAGCAGCCACCGCCCCCAGATGCTGCGTTCCAGCACCACCCAGACCACCAGTGCCAGCACCAACCCCACCAGCGCAACATTCGGCACGCCAAACGCACGCCCTGTGGCGAAATCAGCAAGCGCTTCGGGCGGGCGGATCCGCAGCCCGCGGTTGGACCAGATCGCGACCGATTGATATACAAGCGAAGCGGCCAGCGTCGCAATAATGGGCGGCAAACGCAGCAAATAGATCAGCGCGAAATTGGCGCCTCCCGCCCCCAGCCCGACTGCGACTGCAACCCCCAAGCCCCACAGTTCAGTGCCGGGGACTGACCCCATCGCCTTCAGCGCCAGCGTGCCCGACAAAGTCATCACGGCTGGGATCGACAGATCGACATTGCCCGGCCCCAGCGTGATCACCATCATCTGGCCCAGCCCGACAATGGCAGCAAAGGCCCCGAATGACAGCGCGGCATAGGCAAGCTCGCCCGCGCCGCGCCCTTCTGTCAGCAGCATTGTCAGCAGGAATGCGCCAGCGGCGGCAAGCCATGACCATATCCATGGGCGTGAAATAAGCGTGTTCATATGCCCCCCGACCCGTCGCGTGCGTTGCGTCGCGTGAACAGAAGCCGTGCCATCAGCACAAGGATCAGAATTGCGCCCTGCGCGCCAATCTGCCAGTCGGGTGACAGGCGCAAAAAGCTAAGGAACGACGCCGCCAGCGTCAGCGTCAACGCGCCGATAACAGCGCCCACCGGACTGATCTTGCCGCCGGTAAATTCACCCCCGCCAAGGATGACGCCTGCAATGGACAGAAGCGTGTAGCGCAGCGCGATATTGGCATCGGCCGAAGTTGTCAGCCCGACCAGCGCCATACCCGCCAGAACGCCGAACAATCCCGCCAGACCATAGGCCAGCGCCTTCAGCCGGATCACCGGCCAGCCCGCGCGCGCGACAGACCGCGCATTTCCCCCCACACCGCGCAGCACAGTGCCAATGCCGGACCGGATTATCAGCAAATGCGCCACTGTCGCGATCACCACAGACGCCACAACGGCCATCGGCACCATGGGCGGGGTTGATGTCATCAACCCGCGTAACCAGCCCGGGCTGGCCCCGCCCGGTGTGGGCAGGATGAACAATGCAAGCCCGCCCCAGACAAAAGACATGCCCAATGTCACCACGATTGCAGGCAGTTCCAGCCGGTGGATCACCGCGCCCATCACCGCATATGCGGCGACCAGACCGGCCAGCACCGCCACGCCCAGCGCGGGCTGGTCATTCAACAGTGTCGCCGTAACGCAAGCGGCCAGACTGACAAAAGCCCCCACCGAAAGGTCAATGTCCTCGACCATCATGATGCACATCTGTGCAATCGTAGCCAGCGCGATGGGCACGGCCAGATTGAACAACAGATTCACCCCGAAATAACTCATGGTGCGGGGCTGCATGTAGAATGTCGCCGCCAGCAGCAGTGCCAGCGACAGCACAGGCAGCAAAATACGATACTTAGAAAATAACCTGCGCATGCTCATGCGTCCTGCATTTCAAAAGACGCGCGCAGGATGCCTTCCTCGGTGATCGCATCACCGGTCAGTTCTGCCGAAATCCGGCCGTTGCGGAACACGAAAACACGGTCGCACTGGCAAACCTCGTCGGTTTCGGTCGAATACCACAAAAAGGTGCGTCCCTTTGCGGCCTCGGTTCGGATCATTGCGTAAACGCCCTGCTTTGTCCCGACATCGACCCCGCGCATGGGGTCGTCCATCACCACCACCGGCGCAGTCGATGCCAATGCACGCGCAAACAGCACCTTCTGCTGATTGCCCCCAGACAGGGACAGTATGTTGTTGGCCAGATCGCCGGTGCGGATGCCGATGCGTTGCTTCCAGTCCTTGGCAAGGACAGTTTCGGCGCGTTGGTCAACCAGCCCGCGCCGTGTAAACTGCTGCAGGACGCCAATAGATATGTTGCGCAGGATCGACCACAGGGGCAAAATGCCATCATGGGTGCGATCACCGGCGACAAACACCATTTGCGGGTCACGACGCGCACGCCATGCCGACGTGGCGCCCAGATACAGATGCGCAAGCGCCTGCGCCTGCCCGTGACCTGCCAACCCTGAAAGACCCACGATTTCGCCTTTGCGCGCCGCCAGTCCGTCATCGGTGCGCACGACTTCAGGCCCGAAATCGCGCGCGACAGCGGTGGTGGCAGTGTCATCCGCGACATGGCCCATAGCATCCACCAGCCCCTGCCGCGTGAAATCAGCAACTGGGCGGTCGGCCACGACCTTGCCATCGCGCATGACCAGAATGCGCGATGCAACGGCAAACACCTCGCCCATCATATGCGAAATGAAAATGACCGCTCCGCCCTGCTCACAGAACTGACGGACATAGGCTACCAACTGGTCTGCAATCGCCGCGTCCAGTGATGATGTCGGTTCATCAAGGATGACCAGCCGCACATCCTGCCCGCGCGGGGCGAACCCGATGGCGATCTCAACCATCTGGCGTTCGGCAATGCCCAATTCCTCGACAGGTGTTTCGGTGTCAATTCCATGACCGGGAAAGACCGCATCAAGTGTGCGCGCAATTTCGGCGCGGGCCGCACGCCGCCAGCCCGGCCCGCGCAAGCCCGAATGGGAAATACGCAGGTTTTCCGCAACCGTCAGGTTGGGACAAAGCGACAATTCCTGAAACACCGACCGCACACCCGCAACAAGCGCGGTATCTGCACCGGATGCGGGAAAATCAACGCGCCCCGCTGTGGGGGACAGCCCGCCATTCACAACATTGACAAGCGTGGATTTCCCCGCCCCGTTATGCCCCACAAGCCCAAGGCATTCCCCCGGCCTGATCGACAGGCTGACACCGTCAAGCGCCCTGACCGCGCCAAACGACTTGGCTGCATCGGTCAGGGCAACAATCGGCGCATTATCTTGCGCTTCTGCGGACATGTCGTGTCAGTCCGCCTCGGCGATCACGGCGCGCGCATCGTCAAGCGAGTAGGTGACATTGGCCACCGATCCCGCAGGCGTTTGCGCCAGCGTTTCATCAAGCGTGTCTTGCGTGACCTTCAGGAACGGCACGGTCAGGTCCTTGGGCACGTCCTGCCCGTCAAGGATCTGTTGTGCCACCCAGAATGCCAGCGTGGCCACGCCCGGTGCGATTGACAGCGACAGCGTTTCATAGCCATTGGCATCGCGCTGGTCCGCCCACCACTGCATTTCGTCCTGACGGTTGCCCAGCACGATGATGGGCATATCACGGCCTGCCGCGCGGATGGCCTGCGCAGCGCCGTAGCCATCGCCACCCTGTGTTACGACACCGGCAATCTCGGGCAGTGATGGCAGAATGCCGGAAACGGCACGCTGCGCGACTTCTTGCGCCCAATCACCATGAACCGCACCGACGATGTCAAACTGGCTGTGTTGCGCGACACCGTCATGAATGCCTGCCGAAATCTCGTCATCGACGAACACACCGGCAAGACCGCGTATTTCCAGCAGGTTCCCGCCATCAGGCAGTCGGCTGGCAAGATAGTCAACCTGTTCGCGGCCCATTTGTTGAAAATCAACCGCGATGCGCCACGCGCAGGGTTCCGTGACAATGCCATCAAAGCTGACGACGACAAGTCCTGCATTGCAGGCTTCGGCCACCGCGCCATTCAGCGCAGTCGGCGATGCTGCATTCAGCACAATGGCGTCATAGCCCTGCAAAATCAGATTCTGGATCTGTGCCGCTTGTTCAGTGGCCTGATTTTCAGATGTGGTGAACGCATCAGCTGCCGCCACAACACCGTCCTGCGCCGCAGCACCTGCGATTTCGGACCAGGATTCCAGCATTGCCTGACGCCAGGAATTGCCAGCATAGTTGTTGGACAGCGCGATGCGCTTGTCACTGGTATCGGCATGCACCGGCGCAATACTTGCCATCATGGCAAATGTTGCCGCACCCAGAAGTGTGGTATTCCTCATGTTTCCTCCCTTCGCATGCAGCGAATTGCCGACATGCTCCTCCCTGTCGTGGCCCGGATATACCGAGCGTGGGAAAATGCTATGGAGGCCGGTCAGATCTGTAAAGACAGGAAGCCGCATATCTGTTGCGGGTTCCCGCATGTCAGGTGCGGATTCGGTTATTCCTTTCTGCATTACAGGGCTATATGCTTGCGGATACGCGCAACCACGTCAGGGAGGAAGCCTGTGTCCACCGCATCAGCCCCGCAGGCACCGGCCGGACATGATGTCTTTGCGCGTATCTCGGGCCATCTGGCAGGCGAAACCGAGATCCCGTCGGCGCTGGCTGCGGTCGCAGATGAAATTGCGTCACTGATCCCGTTCACGCATGCAGATATCTGCCTCAACGACTCGCCCGGCTGGACAGTCAGCTATGAGGTTGGCATCACCACAAGCTGGTCTCGCAAGCGCACCCGCGTGCAGAATTCGCCGGTTCGCGACCTACTGAGCGCAAGATGTGACGCGATGCTGACCGAGGATGCGACCCAAGACCCGCGCTATACGTTTGCCGGTGCCCGCTGCGAGCCGATTTTTCGCCATGACCTTCGGTCGCGGGTAAATGTGCCCTTGAAAATCATGGGCAGGGTGATTGGCACGCTAAATATCTCGCATAATGCGCGCGGTCTTTATGATGCGGCAACCGTGACGCGGGCGCGCCATCTGGCGGATATGCTGGCCCCTTATTTCCACGCCCTGCACGCGTCCGAGAAGGCGCAGCAGGTGGCGCGCGCACGGGCCGAGGCACAGGCGCGCGAAGAAGGGCTGCGGCAAGGCGCGCTGGACCTGACGCAGGAACTGGAACGCGAACGCCAGCGCATAGGAATGGACCTGCATGACCAGACGCTGGCCGACCTGACGCGCTTGCTGCGCGATCTGACGACAGACACCACGACGCCGGACCGGCAGGTGCTGGCTGAACGCCTTGGGCACTGTATTGATGATCTGCGCCGGATCATCGACACGGCTGTGCCCACATTGCTGGAGCTATTCGGCTTTGCCCATGCGGTCAGGGTCCACCTGGAACGGGCCACAGGTCATGCGCCCGTGTTGGTTGATGTGGATGACCGCACGGACAACACCCCCGACCGGCTGGACACAACCACGCGCACCGCATTGTTTCGTATCACACAAGAGGCGATCAACAACACGGCGCGCCATTCCGGTGCCACGCGCATTGACGTCGTGATCGACCGCGACCCCGCCGGACGTCTGCGCCTGACCGTGCAGGACAACGGCTGCGGGTTTTCGGCCACGACTGCTGGCAGGCAGTCGGGCCTGTCGCATATGCGCACCCGTGCCCGCCTGATCGATGCCGATCTGGAAATACTGGAAAATGCGGGCACATGTGTCGTGGTGACGCTGCGCACAACCGGAAAGGAGGGCCGCACATGAAGGTTCTGATTGTCGAGGATGACCAGTTCCACGCGTCCTATCTTCAGGACACCCTGGCCGAGGCACTGCCCGAAGTTACCGAGACACTTCACGCTGTGGACGGGCTTGCAGGAACCACAGAAGCCCGCGCGGGACGGATCGAAGCGGTGGTGATGGATTTGCAGATGGACCAGCAAAACGGCATCGAGGCCGCGCGCACCATCTGGTCGGAACGGCCCGATACCCGCATCCTGTTCTGGTCCAACTATTCGGACGAGGCGTATTTGCGCGGTATCAGCCAGATCGTCCCCGAAGACAGCGCCTATGGATATGTCCTGAAAACCGCGACACGCGAACGGCTGAAACTTGCACTGCGCGCGGTTCTGATTGAGGGGCAAATCATGGTGGACCGCGAAATCCACCGCTTCCAGCGCCGCATCACATTGCCGCGCAATGCACTGGATGACAGCGAATATGCCGTGCTTCTGGATCTTGCGCTTGGTCTGCAAGACCGCAGCATTGCCGAACGGCGGGGTATGTCGTTGCGCACCGTGCAAAACCGGCTGTTGTCACTGTACGAGAAGCTTGGTGTGCTGGATGATGACGTTGATGATACAACAGGTGGTACGGTGTTCAACAAGCGGGTGCGCGCACTTAACCGTGCAATAGCCATGCGAATCCTGAATGCCGAACTGCTGGAAACATCGCAGCGCGATTTTGACCGCTGGCGCGCACGGCGCACGGTCCGAAGGGTGCCGGCGCGGTGAACGAACACAATGTCTACGGCGTTAGCCCGTCACAGGCTTGGCAACCAAAGAACCAGAATTGGAAACGCAAGCAAGAGTGCCACATGCAAGATATCCGCGCCCACGAAAGGATATGCGCCCTTGAAGATCTTGTTCAATGGCACGTCCCGCGCGACCCCTGACAGGATATAGACATTCATGCCGACCGGCGGCGTGATCAACGCAATCTCGGTCATGCGCACAACAAGGACACCGAACAAGATGGCATCGAACCCAAGGCCGGTCACAAGCGGGAAAAACAGCGGCACGGTCAGGGTCATCATGGCAGATGCGTCCAAAACCATGCCAAGCACCAGATAGACCGCAAGGATCAACAGCAGAATTGTCATCGGCGCAAAGCCGCTATTGCTGACAAAATCCACAATATGCAGGGGAATTCTGGTAACAGTGATAAAGCTGTTGAACACCAGCGCCCCGAACAGGATTCCGAAGATCATGCCCGTGGTTTTGACCGTCGCATAGATGGCTGTGCGGGCCGTTTCCCATGTCAGGCGGCGGCGGGCGGCTGTGATGACAATGGCCCCGAAGGCCCCGATTGCGCCTGCTTCTGTCGGCGTGAACCACCCGAAGATGATCCCCCCCATGACCAGACCGAACAGGGCGATCACTTCGCCGGTGGTTTTGAAACTGGCGAGTTTCTCGCGCAGTGTGTATTTGGGGCCGCGCGGTCCGGCGTCCGGATTGATGCGGCAAATTATTGCAATCGTGATGATATAGAAAAGCGCCAGCAGAATACCGGGTATAATACCCGCTGCAAACATCGCCCCGATAGAGGTTTCGGTAAGAATGCCGTAAATGATGAACATACCCGATGGCGGTATCAGTGCGCCGATCGTGCCGCCCGCAACCACGCTGCCGGAGGCAAGTGACAGATCGTATTTGTGTTTGCGCATCTCTGGCATTGCGACCAGCCCCATCGTGGCGGTTGTCGCCAGACTGGACGCGCTTACCGACGCGAACCCCGCCGACGCCCCGATGGTCGCCATGGCCAGCCCGCCACGCCTGCGGCCCATCCATTTCGCCGCGAAATCATAGATATCCCTGCCAATTCCTGACGCAAACATAAGATGCGCCATAAACAGGAACAGCGGAATTGTCCCGATCGCATGATTGGTCACAATGCCATAGGTCGTGACGCCGATCCGCACCACAGCGGCGTCGAAACTGATGATTGCGGCAAATCCCGCAAAACCCACCAACCCCATTGCAAAACCGATCGGCATGCCCGCCGCGATGAAGGCAAAGACGATGGCGAGCCCGATAAAACCGATAGCGACAGTGCTCATAGTTTGTTTTCCAGCTTCTCTGGTGTGTTGATGCTGTCATCATGCCCAAGGAACAACTGAATCACCTTGAAAAGCAGTGTCACACAGATCAGGACCATGGCGGTTGCCATCATCCATCTGAATGGCGCGACAGGGATGTTGATAATCGGGGACAACTCCCCCTGCGCGCCGCGTCTGATGGCTTCGCGTATGGTGGCAAGGGCAACCGCCATCCAGAACAATGCGCCCAGCGCCAGCATGATGCCCTTCAGCGACAGACGAAAACGCCGGTGGTGCAACACGTCAACAAACAAGGTGACGCGCATATGCTCGTTCTGCATGGTCGCATAGGCCAGCGCAAAGCTGATGGCAGGGATCAGCAACAACTCTGCCAGCGCATAGGTTCCGGGGAACGCAATGCCAATGGCACGAAAGACCACAGTCACGACAGTCAACACCATCAGGGCCAGAATGCCGCCGACGGCGATCAAGCCCGATATTCGGCTAAGTAGTTCCAAAAGGCGCTGGCCATGACGCATGAATTTTCACCCCGGCTAAAGCAGTTTCAGAAAAAGCCGACAGGCTTTTCCGGTTCGACATTGCCCCGAAACAAGACATCAAGGCGTTCTTTGGCGCAACAAGACACCAAAACGCCTTGGTCTTGCAGCGCATCGCCACGCGGAACGGGCAAGTGGAACGGGGCAACACATGCCCCGTTCACATCCGCCTACGCGATCAGTCCCGACCGGCACGCACGCGTTCAAGAACCTCGCTGCCGGGCAGGCCCATGCCATCCAGTCGTTGCGCGGTCGCACGCGCGGGTTCTGCAAAGGCTTCTGAATACTCGGCAATGACGCTTTCATCGACTGCGTTGAACACGACCCCCATTTCCTCGCCATATGCGCGACCGGCTTCTTCCGACCCTTCGGCAAGTTCATAGGTCGTCGTGGTCAGCCACAGGATATTGTCCTCGAATACCTGTTGAATATCCTCTGGCAGGGTGGCCCAGACATTGCCATTCATTGCCCGCGAAGGATAGGCGCCACGGCTATGAGGCAGTTCGGAATAATAGTTGATGACTTCAGCAAAACTAAGCGAGCGCAGCGCCTCGTATGGGGCAATCACACCGTCCAGAACCCCGCGTTCCAACCCGGGATAGGTGTCTGTCATGGGCATGGTGACACCTTCTGCACCGAAACTGGCCAGTGCGCCCACATAGTCAACCGCGGACCGGATACGCAGCCCTTGCAAGTCGCTGATCTGCTCAAAAGGACGGTCCCGCAGCATCAGGTGCATGGGCGTGCCGACATTGAAGCCCAGAACCTTCACGCCGTCCAGTTCTTCCTCGAATTGCGGAAACTCGTTCCACAACTCCAGATACACGTCCAGCACATCCAGCGCGTCCTCATAGCCATAGAAAAATGATGGTGTCAGACGCGACAATTCATATCCCGAACTTGCGTAGATCGGCGCGATATAGGCCATATCCGCGACACCTGCGGCCAGTTCGTCAATGCCTTCGCGGCTGGTAATCAGCGACCGCCCCCAGAAGGGCGTGATTTCGACGCGCCCGTCTGTCTGTTCATGAATCCTGTCAATCCATGCCTGATCCGCCTCGCCATATGGATGGGTCGGCCCGTAGGGCGAGGCATAGCTCAGCCGGAATTCCTGCGCTGTGGCCATACCCAGCCCCAAAAGTGTAACAAGACCAGCGGTTAGGCCTGTTTTCGTCAAATGTGCCATCGTTTCCTCCCGATTTGATGGTTAGCTTAAAATTCACCCCCGAAGGCACCGGCTTCTGCCAAGGCGTTGATATCCTGAGCATTCAGGCCAGCGGCCAGCAATATGCTGTCCCTGTCCTGTCCGGGCATCGGGGCAAGATTTCTGATTTTTGCAGGCGTCTTGGTCAGTTTGACGGGCGTTCCGATCTGGCGCAGCATGCGCCCTGTGTCGGAACGCGCCGACACCACCATACCGCGCGCCAGATTATGGCTGTCGTCAAGTGCATCGCCAACGTCATGCACGGGGCTGAACTGTGTTTGCGCATCATCAAACAGCGTGATCCACTGCGCGCGGGTGCGCGTCAGGAAAATATCCTGCAACTCTGCGCGGATTGCGGGCCATGACGCGATATCATGTTGCAAGGTCGCGAATTCGGGCTTGCCGACAGCATCGCAAAAGCGTCGCCAATAGCGTGGTTCCATGTCTGTCGTGACAATGAATTTGTCATCCTTGGTGCGCCACAACCCCATATCCGCGCGCCGCATGCCGCGCGGCGGTATGGTCGCCGTATCCGGATGGCGCGACAGGACATTGACCAGCAACGACATGGAACAATCACTCATGGCGATATCGACATGCTGTCCGTTGCCATCTGCCTGACGTGCAATCACAGCCGCCAGAATACCGAATGCGGCATGCGTCCCCGTCACGATATCTGCAACCGGCACCCCCGCGAATGAAGGGGCGTCAGGGTTTTCCCCGATCCGTGACAATGCCCCCGACATGGCCAGCGCAACAGGGTCATGTCCGGGCTTGTCGCGGCATGGTCCGGTGTGCCCGCACAGCGTTACACTGCAATAGATCAGGCGCGGATTGATCTGCGCCAGCGTGTCATAGTCCAGCCCCAGACTGGCCATGACACCGGGCCGGTAATCTTCGACCATGATATCCGCGTCCTGCACCAGCCGCTTGATAAGCGCCTGCGCGTCGGCATTTCCGATATCCAGTTTCAGCGATGCCTTGTTGCGTGACAGGATGTCATTCTGGCGCATTTCGGCACGCTGGGGTGCATCCAGTTTGTCCCAGCCGAAAACCTTGGCCTGTTTGTCCAGTTCGCGCGGGTTTTCGACCCGTGTAACCTCGGCCCCCATATCGGCCAGCAGCCAGGTGCAATAGGGGCCGGGCAACAGGCGGGAGAAATCCAGAACCTTCAGGCCATGCAAGGCAGTCATTCCAATGCCCCCCAGCCGGCAAATTCATCCAGCGCCTGTTCGGCGCGGAACATACGGGCGGGAACCGGCCCGCCAGCCCCGTGCCCGAACAATGGCGCAGGCAGCGCTACTGTGCCAGCGTCACTTGCGATTGGCACAAACAAGCCACGCGCGGCCAGATGGTCACTGTCCCGCACCTCATCCAGATCATGGATAACCGAAAGCCCCCACCCCAGCGTCAGCGACCATTCCCCAAGCTGCGCCTTGGTGTGGCGCGCGAAAAACCCCTCGATAATGGTTTCCCATCTGTCGATCACATCCTGGGGCATATCCGCGACAAGGATACCCGCCCAATCCACCTGCGCCAGTTCGCCCGCGGCATCGTGCTGTTCCAGAACCTTGACAACAGCGCGCATCATGTTCGGATTGTCGATCATGGACCATGTCACATAGCCATCTGCACAGGGCCAGACCTGCCGCACGCCCGATTTGCCGCGCACCAGACGGTTACCGGTGCGCCCGCCTATGCGTCCGGTCCATTCATACATGATGGCTTCGCGGTAATTCGCCAATGTCGTGGCCTGCAAGGCGCTGACATCAACCCGCTGCCCGCGCCCCGTGCGGTGACGTGCATGAAGGGCCATCAAGGCGCCGGTGGCAACCTGTATTCCTGTCAGCGCATAGGCCTGCTCGCCCGGCAGTCGCAACGGCGGGCGGTCCGGATCGCCGGTAATGTGCATCAAGCCGCTTTGCGCCATCAGCGTCAGGTCGGTCGCCGCATGCCCGCTGCGCGGCCCGCTTGCGCTATAGGGGCTGGCGACAACATGGATCAGGCGGTCATGGCCTAGCAGCATGGCATCGGGAATAATGGCACCGCGCCTGCGATCCTCCAGCAGAATATCGGCATCCTGCAAAAGGGGTGCCAGATCCGAAATGTCATCCGGCCAGCTGGCACGGTGTTTGCCATGCCTCCACGCAATTTCCTGTGCAGCCGTGCGCGGCGCGCCTCGCGACAGGCTGACGACCGTCGCGCCAAGTTCCGCCAGCATCCGGCCACCCAGATCAACCAACCCGTCAGCCAGCTCCAACACACGAAGTCCTTGCAACTGGCTCATGCTATGACCCCCAAGGATGTCAATTCACCCAACTGCGCGGCAGAAAGTCCCAATATGCCTGACAGCACATGTTCATTATCGGCCCCCAGACACGGTGCCGCGCTGACAACGGGCGGGGTTTGCGAAAACGTCATCGGGGGGGCGGGCATCATGCTTTCGCCCAAAACAGGATGCCGGACAGGAACAAAATGGCCTGCGGCACGCAATTCGGGGTCTTCAAACACATCGCGGCCGTTCTGAACCGCAGCCGCTGGCACACCGGCAGCGGCAAGCGCCGACAGCAGCGCATCACGGTCCCATGAAGCCGTGGCCTCTGCAATGGTGCGGTCCAGCCTGTCCTGCTGCGCGATCCGTTCTTGCGCGGTTTCCAGCCGTGGGTCAGATGGCAGTTGCAGGACGTTGGCAAGACTGCGCCACTGCGCATCTGTTTCCGCAGCAATGGCGATCCATTCATCCTTGTCCTTGCAGGGGAAAACCCCGTGCGGCGCAATCAACGGGTCCGAATTTCCGGTTTTTGTCGCGTCCGGGTCTGCAAACAAATCGGCAATAACATGCACCATCGGTTCAATCTGCGAAATGTCCAGATGCTGGCCCTGTTTCGTTCGGGTGCGGTATTCAAGGGCGGCAAGAATTGCCACGGTTGCGAACATCGGGGCCACGACATCGCCATAGGCAAGCGGTGGCATATGCGGGGGACGGTCGGGCCACCCCGACAGCGCGGCATGACCGGAATGCGCTGCAGCGGAATTGCCGTATCCTCGAAACCCCGCCATTGGCCCGCTGCGCCCTGCGACTGACACGCTGGCCAGAATGATATCAGGCTTGATCCGGCGCAGTTCATCAAACCCCAGACCGATACGTTCCATATATCCGGGGCCGAAATTCTCGACCACAACATCTGCCCATGCAACCAGCCTGCGCGCCAGATCAACGCCGCGCGGGTCGGACAGGTTCAATGTGACGCTTTTTTTCGATGTGTTCGACTGCGCAAAGAAAGCAGAGCCATCGTGGTCTTTCGGGCTACCGGCAAAAGGGGGGGAACGCCGGCCCAGATCCAGCCTGCGCGCGGATTCTATCTTGATGACCGTCGCGCCATTATCGGCCAGATCCTTGGTCGCGCGCGGTCCCGCCCCGACCCAACTGAAGTCTGCTATCTTCACACCTTCCAGAGCGCGCATAATTCCCCCCAAATCCGCACAATCAATGGTTCACTGTATGAACTAATGATTGTCTGTTCAACTTATTCCATCCAATGCTTCAGCAACGTGCGCCTGCATCTGCTCGCGGTTCCAGTCGCGGCGGTCCACCATGTCGGACCAGATTTCAATCACCTTGATGCCAGCCTGCTCTAGGGCGCGACGGGCAAAGCGCGATCCGTAACCTGAAAACCTGTCATGGCGCGGCACCAGCATAAGGGCCACATCAACACGGTAGCGCCGCGCCTGCTCGACCAGCCATTCGTTTACCCAAGGCGGCTGGTGCAACTGTTCGTTCATAAGCGATATTCGCGCCGCCAGGGCACGCAGCGGGTCCTGCCCTATCGTCCGGATGTATCCGTCCGCAGCAAACGGCAGATACATGGACCACACGAAAACCGCGCCGTGGCTGTCTTCAAACGCGGTATAGAAATCTGTGTCGAACCACAGCCCTGCACCGATCCACATCATCCGGATGCGTTCATTTTCGCAAACGGCCTGCCCATCGGATATTCGCGTCGCAACCTCGTCCCTGAAGGCGCTAGCGTGTTGCAAGGCCCAGTCGGACCCGCGGTGCCATTGCGGCACCATCACATTCGGAATCTGTTCGGATATCCGCAGTGGCGCGCGCGGCGCTTGCGCGATCATACGGTCCACATCCTCAAATATGGCTTCTTGCTGATTGATCGCCTGCATGTATTGCGCGAACTGGTCATGGTCGAACTGCCGGCCGGTCATATCTTCCAGTTTTGCGATCAAAGTGTTCATTTCCTGAACCATCAGGTCCAGCCTGTCCGTATGATACAGATCCTCCCACTGGTCGCGCGCAAGGTCCCACCAGCGCGGCTCCGGATCAGGGACGCCCGGCGCGCTGAACAAATGCAAGGGCGCGCCGGTGGCCTGTGACCAAAGGGAAAACACTTTCTGATGCTCGTCCGAACTTTGCCGTGCGCACAGGATGGACGGCGCAGGCAAACCGCCCCAAGGCTGGCGCGACGGGTCGCCGTCCAGTTCCGCGATCAGGGGCAGGCTGGAATAGCGCGGCAGATGGGCATGAAACCCCATTTCGGTCGCGCGATCCAGATAATGCTCTGACAGTTGTTTCGCCGCGATAACTGCGGACCACCACTGGTTCGTCACAATGGGCATATCCATCGCATGGAATAACTCATGTGGTGTATCGGCATTCACGAAGGCAAATTTCTTGCCACCGGTGATATCGTCACGAAGCTGGCTAACCCAGTCGCGCTGATAGGACATGGCGGCTTTTGTCGCGTTCAAGGGCGTGTAGGTCATGCAAGGCCCCGCTCTTTCAATGCGGCACCAAGCGCCGCGCCTATCGTGTCAAGGTCTGGTTTGTCGGGTAACGGATCGACGAAGCCCAGATTGATAAAGGCAATATCAAGGTCGCGCAGATGATCCGCAATTCTTGGCACGTCCCAACCGATCACATCATCATGCGCATGAAGCTGGCAGATCACGGCATCGCATTGCGCGCCTTCAAGGCGGCGCAAAATGGCATCGGCATGGGCATTCGGCGGCACAATTCTGGGGCAAGCCACGTCCGATGCGGCCGCGCGCAAGAATGCGTCCGCCGTCGGTTGCTGCGGTAACGGGACGGGCCACGCGGCGACCGTGGGCTGCAAGTCACAGACAATCGCGCCATGCCCCTCGATCGTGCGATAGAATGCGGCATCTTCAATCATCGACCCGATGACCCCCAAACGCACAGCCGCATTGGCGGGACGCGGGGCGATGGGACGCGCGGTGTTTAGCAACTCAGCATGCTGGCGCCCGTCCATTCCGCGCCCGGCAATACGCCACATGAACGCGGTGCTGGCGCAGGCCGCGCCTTGGCGCATGTCACTGTCAAGCGCGGCCAGGGCATCCCTACGGGCGCATTCATCCGCCCATGTTGACGCCAACGCGCTTTCGCTTGGGGGGACGATATCCAGACCCTGCCACAGCTTGCCCAGTTGTTGCCTGTTGAAGTCATGCGCGTGGGGTGCATGGACAAGGTTCCACAAAATCAGACGCGGCATTTGGGGGGCCAGCCCAAGGCGCCGGAACTCCTGCGCGTATTGGTATGCCACCAATGCGGCAGTGTCATCACGGCAGAAGATTATTGCCCTGACACCCTGATACCCCCCCGTAGCGAAACGGTGCAGGAAACGGCGCACAGCGTGATCGACGAAAGGTTCGATACAATCCGATACCGCCTGCCCCGCATCAACGTCATCTGTCGCGGGATTGATGTGCAGACAGATAGGGGCCAACCCTGCGGCCCGCAGCAATGGTTCGGGAAACCCTTCGCCGAATATACCGACCACATCCGCAAACGCCCCTGTCGCGCGCGCGGCATATGCGCTATCCAGTATTTCGGCTGCAGATTGTGGCGTCACAGTTCACCCCTCCGTATATAGTTCACAAGATGAACTGTATATGATGCATGTGTCAATCCCCTTTTCCGGCTTTGACAGCAACACGGCCCGCAATATAGGCTGGGCACAAATCCGAGAGAGGATCTTATGAGCGAACATCAAGCGGCCCAGCAGACGCGCACCGGCACAATCAATCTTGGGCATTTGCGGGCGAATTTGCCGTTTCTTTCGCGCACCATCCGTTCCTTTATCCGCGCCGAGAACACCGAGCATTTCGGCGACATGAACACGGAACATGGCGAGATTGCGACCCTAAGCCTGATACGCGAAAATCATGGAATCTCTCAGAATGAACTGGCCCAGCACATCGTTCTGAAGAAGTCGGCCGTCACAAGTCTTATCAAGAATCTTGAAAAGCGCGGCCTTGTCCAACGGCGCAAAGTGTCCAGTGACCGGCGCTATAACGCATTGTCGCTTACGCCATCCGGTATTGAATGGCACGACCAGCTTCTGCAACGGATGGATGCGCAGCACCAGTCCATGCTCGGGCCATTCAGCGAGGCGGAAACGGCCATGCTGTTCCAGCTTCTGAACAATCTTCATGACCATCTGGCAATGCGTTCCGCAGCGCGCGAGGCAACGGCGCCCCCAAGGGATAACTCGGACGAGATGTAATCCTTGCAGCAAGCAGCTTGACCTCCTGTCTCAACAAGTTCATAAAATGAACCATTACGAGGGAGGATCACCATGGTGCAGCCGCTTGCCGGAATGCGTATTGCCGATTTTTCGCATGTGATTGCGGGACCACTTGCGACGCATTTCTTACGACTGATGGGCGCTGAAGTCATCAAGGTCGAACCACCACAGGGTGATGTGTTGCGCAACTATACCCAGCGGCAGGAACTGCGCGGTATGGCCGAGGCGTTCATCGGCGTGAACGCAGGCAAGAAATCCCTTGTTCTGGACCTGAAAACGGATTTCGGCCAAGAGGCCGCGCGAAGACTGATCGCAACAAGTGATGTGATGATCGAGAATTTCCGCCCTGGTGTCATTGACCGTCTTGGTCTGGGACACACGCGCGTCATGCAAGATAACCCGTCCTTGATTTACTGCTCCGTCTCCGGATACGGGCAAAAAGGCCCGATGCGCGACCATCCCGCGATTGACCAGATCATCCAGAGTGTTTCGGGCCTTATGACCTTGTCAGGGCAAGCGGAAGACCCGCCCATGCGCATCGGGTTTCCGGTGGTGGACACCTATAGCGCGCTTATGACGGCCTTTGCCGTCCAGTCTGCCTTGTTGCAGCGCGAACGTGACCCGCAAAAAACGGGGCAATATGTAGATGTGGCAATGCTTGATGCCTCGCTTGTCATGATGGCCTCTGTCATCTATCCAATGCTTATTTCGGGCACGGAGCCTGTCCGGACGGGAAACAGGGGCTTCTCCCTCTCGCCGACAGCCGATACATTCCCTACCCGTGATCACCCGATCACGATTGGCGCCGTTCAGCAAAACCAGTTTGAACGGCTTTGCGAAGCACTTGGCATTGAGCATCTGATCGCCGACCCGCGCTTCAGGACTTCCGATCTGCGCATTGCCAATGATACGGCATTGCAGGCCGAATTATCCGCAGCTTTCGCAACCCTCAGCGCAACTGAATGCGAAGTCCTGCTTTCCGCCGCAGGGGTGCCCGCAGGGATCGTCCGGAATGTGTCCGATGCGCTGGCGCTGGACCAGTTGAAGGATCGCAATCTTACGCTGGAAGTGCCAACGCCGAACCCGCATGTGCCGTCAGCAACCATTTTGAATGCGGGATTTCTGTTTGCCCATGGTGGCCCCGGTCTGCACGCCGCACCACCTGAGTTGGGCCAGCATTCAGGGGAAATCCTGACCGAACTGGGCATGGACGGCTTCACCCCTTAGAGCATGTCGCGTTCATTCGTATTCACGCGACATGCTCTAACTTATTGGCTTTGCATGTTCGAGAAGCTCAAAACCGGTTCCCACTTTTCAGCAACATGCACTAAAACCGGCGCCGCGTCCCCTTCTCCCGCGCGCCAGCGACGTGGTTTTGCAGGTGCATGCATGACGCATGATCCGCCTGCGCCATCCATTCCCTACATAAACTTGTATATACAATTTTATTTTGCTACACAGATCAGCACACCGATTCCCTATAGGAGATGTTGATGTGCACCCCCCATTTGATAACGCGCAGGCAAGCGTTGGCAGGGGCGGCCGCACTGCCGTTGGCGTTTGGCTTGGCTGATCCGGCGGGCCCTTCCGGTGTCAGCGCCTTGTGCGGCCTTTGACGCATGATGACCAAGGACATGCCAATGCCCGACATGACACTGACGACATTTGACTGGGTGCCTGACCTGCCGCGCGGCTATGTGCGTGACCTGCGCGTGCGCTGGGCGCTGGAGGAAGCGGGAGTGCCCTACCGCGTGGCCAGCGTGCCGTTTACGCCAAGCGTGCCATTCCGCGACCTTGACGCACACCAGATGGCACAGCACCCCTATGCACAAGTTCCGTGGCTTACTGATGACGACCAGACCATCTTTGAATCAGGGGCGATCCTGCTGTATCTGGGCGAACGCAATGCCGCGCTTATGCCAACCGGACCGCACGCGCGCCAGAACGTCATTACATGGCTTTTTGCCGCGTTGAATTCGGTCGAGGCCGCCAGCCTGCCATGGTCGATTTACCAGTTCGCGGGCGACACCGAACAGACAGCGGGGCGGGCGCATCTGGATGCGTTCTTACAAGCGCGCGTGCGCTATACCGAGCAGGTTCTGGTCACGCGCGACTGGCTGGCGGGGGCCTTTTCAATCGCGGATATTGCAATGGCGGACGTTCTGCGCCTTGTGGACCGATTTGACGGGCTGGCCGATGCACCCGCCTGCCGCGCCTATGTCGCGCGCGCCACCGCGCGCCCTGCCTTCGTCAAAGCATATACCGACCAGATGGCCCATTTCGCGGCAGCAGACTGAGACAACGCGAACAGCCCACATACAAAAGGAGAGAGAGATGAGTTATATCCAAGGCTTTGTCGCCGCTGTCCCCACCGCCAATCAGGACAGGTTTCGGACCCATGCCGAAAAGGCGATGGACGGGTTTTGCGCTTACGGCCTGCTGCACGGGGCAGAATGCTGGGGTGATGACGTGCCTGATGGTGAATTGACATCCTTCCCTATGGCGGTGAAGGCGCAGGCAGATGAAACCGTTGTGTTCGCGTGGTATCAATGGCCGTCAAAGGCGATCCACGACGCAGCCATGAAGGACGCGATCAATGACCCGCGCCTGAACATGGACACCAACCCCATGCCATTTGACGGCAAGCGCGTGATCTATGGCGGGTTTGAACCGGTTCTGGAATTGGGGACGCGCCAGCCGGGCGGGTATTTCGACGGGTTCATCTGTGCAATACCCAAAAACGGGCGCGAGGCATTTCACAGCTTTGCCAGACAAATAGACCCGATCTTCATGGAGTTTGGCGCGACATGGATCATGGAAAACTGGGGCGTCGATGTGCCCGCCGGCACAACCACCGATTTCCACCGCGCCGTACAAGCCAAACCCGATGAGGATGTGATGTTTTCATGGACGCAATGGCCCGACAAGGCCACCCGCGACGAAGGGTCAAGGCGCATGATGCAGGACACACGCTTTGCAGGCATGCAAATGCCGTTCGATGGCAAACGCATGATCTTTGGCGGGTTTGCCCCACTGGTCGAGGTTTGAACCAGAAAATATGCAGACAGGTCGGCCTGTTCGTCACGTTTCGCCCAAGAAGCCCAAGATCATTGTAACGCTGAATTGCCTGCTGGCGGTGACGCGCTGCGTCAGCACCATGACGCGGCGCATCATCTGCGCCGGTAAAGCCACAGGACCAGCGGCGCCAGCGTCAGTGTCAGCACCACAGGCGCAATCAGCGCCAGCCCGATCTGGGTCAGGGTTGCTGTGCCCGACATAAGCCCGCGCAACGCGGTCGCCATCAATGACACCGGGTTAACCTCGACGAAACTACGCAGCCAGTCGGGCATGGTGGCAGGGTCAACCATGATATTCGACGCGAAGGTGATCGGGAACAGGATCGTAAAGCCAAGCGTCATCACCGTCATCGGTGTGCGCACCAACAGCCCCAGAACAATAAACACCCAGCCCATGCCAAACCCGATTGTCAGCAGCATTGCAAATGCCAGCACAGTGCCAACCAGCCCCGCTTCGGGCCGGTAGCCAAGGATCAGCCCGATCCCCAGAATGATGCCGCCCGCAATCAGGTGGCGCAGCATATCACCCACCATCAGCCCTGCAAAAGGGGCCAGCGACCAGATTGGCAAGGTGCGGAAACGGTCGAACAACCCTTTCTGGAAATCCGTGGACAACCCCATTCCGGAATAGACCGAATTGAACACGACCGTCTGCACAAGGATACCCGGCAGAAAGAATTGCAGGTAATCCCCCGGCGACCCCGCCAGCGCGCCCCCGAACACAAAAGTGAACAGCAAGGTGAACATGATCGGCGTCATGACCAGATCGAACAACTGTTCGGGCACATGCCGGAATTTCAGGATCGCGCGCCAGCCAAACACCAGCGCGTTTGACATTGGCCCCGGTGGCGCAGGTGGGGCGGCGTGGCGCAGCGCCGCAATACCGGGCGCTCCGCCAGCAGGGGCACGGCCGTTTTGCAAGGTATCGGCGGGGGGTGCAGTGATATCGGTCATGGCGCTGCCTTCTCAAGCGGGCTTTGTGTGGTGGCGGCTGTATCGGTCTTGCCGGTCAGCGCGAAGAACACCTCGTCCAGACTGGGCGCGCCCATGCGGAAATCGGCCACGGTGAACCCCTCAGATATAAGGGCGGCAAGCGCGGCATTGGCGTCTGCGGCCGTGCCCGCCAGAATGGACAATTCAGCACCTTCGGGGCTGCGCTGCACCACGGCCCCCAGACGCGCGGCCAGCAAGTCAGCAGCGGCATCCAACTGGGCCTGGTCCACCAATGACACATGCAGCACACCCGACCCTGGCGCGGCCTTCAATTCGCGGCTGGTGCCTTCGGCAATCTTACGGCCGTGGTCAATGACCGCAATCCGTTCCGCCAGTTGGTCGGCTTCTTCCAGATACTGGGTGGTCAGCAGAATTGTCACGCCAGAATCAGCCAGCTGCCGGATCAACTGCCACACGCCCTGCCGCGCGGACGGGTCCAGCCCCGTGGTCGGTTCATCCAGAAACAACACCCCCGGTGTCACGATAAGGGACGCGGCAATGTCCAGCCTGCGCCGCATGCCGCCCGAATAATTCTTGACCTGCTTGCGCGCAGCGGCAGACAATTCGAACGCGGCCAGTAACTGGTCGGCACGTTCCCGCGCGGCACTGCCACGAAACCCCCAAAGTCGCGCCAGCATTACCATATTGTCGCGCCCTGTCAGATCTTCGTCCAGCGAGGCGAACTGGCCCGTCATGGCAATGGAGGCGCGCACCTTTTGCGGTGCCGTGATGATGTCATGTCCCATCACAGTTGCGCTGCCCGCATCAGGCGCGGTCAGGGTGGCCAGCATTCGCAAAAGCGTGGTCTTGCCCGCGCCATTCGGCCCCAGCACGGCAAAGATCATGCCACGCCGCACATCAAGATCAATTCCCGCCACGGCGGTCATATCGCCAAAGCGGCGGACAAGCCCGCGCGCATGAATCGCAAGGTTTGTGGTGTCGTTGGTCACTGTCTGGGTCCGGTATATTCAAAATGTATGTTTCGCCACAGCATGTAACCCGCGGCGTTCCTGCTGGCCACCCCGACTTGCAGTGCGCGACATACGCGCCTGGACAGCACAACCGCAACCGACCATTGTCCGCAATCATGGGCTATGCCCTTGCAACCACAGGAAGGTTTAGTATTGCTGAACGTGGACGCGAAGTTCGGGAAAGTCTTGTTAAGCACGCGCGGTCACAGCCTGTCTGGATTTTTCCCAGACTTGTTTAGCAGAACTATCTTGCATATACAAGTTTGTGTCAGAAACGATGTGGATAAGGATCTGTGACCGAAACGATGGGCAGAACATGAACCACCTTCACGCAGCGCAGATCATGGCCACGGACTGCCTGTGCTTTCGCGCCCGGCGGACAGCGCGGGCAATCACGCGCGCCTACGATGCAGCCTTGCGCCCCACCGGATTGCAGGCCACGCAAGTCACCCTGATGAGCGCAATCGCCCTTGGGCCGGATGGCGCGCAGCCCATGGCGCGGCTGTCCGAGGTGCTGGCGTTGGAGATATCCACCCTTACCCGCAATCTGCGCGCGCTGGAAAAAGCGGGGCTTGTTACCATCACCCGCAGCGAAGCAGACCGGCGCGTGCGCGTAGCGCAACTGACAGAGGCTGGCACGATCAGGCTTTCCAACGCGCTGCCCTACTGGAAACAAGCACATAACGAGGTTGTGGCCGCACTTGGGCCTGACACTGCTGCGGCCCTGCACACGGCCCTTGATGAAACGGCGCAGGCCATGGCGGATACCAGACAGGGCGAATGAAACCACAGCATGTCAGCGACGCGCCGCCCCCCCAAGAAGCCGGCGCAATTCCTTGCGTGATCGCGGCACCAGATCGATAGCGCGCTGGCCCTGACGGTCGCGAACCGATGTATCAGCGCCGCGCTCCAAAAGCAGCGCAACATCCTCGACCGCCTGTGTGCGTTTAACGGCGACATGCAACATCGTCTGTCCCGCGTCATCCACTGCGTTGATCGGCAGCCCCTGGCCTAGCAGGAAATCAAGGAATTCAACTTCGGCAGGCCAGCCCGCACGAACGCTGGTTTGCCTGAACAGATTATGCAGCAGGGTGCCACCATCAGGAATGCGTTCCTGCGGGTCGAGGCCGCAAGCGGCGATCAGTCTGAAACTTTCGATTGTGATGCAATAGCAAAGACTACTGCAACCTTGGGCGTCGCGCTTATGGGGATCCGCATTCAGTTCCAGAAGTGCGCGCGCGCGCTCTAGTCCGTCGAGCCTTGACAGAAGCAGTGCAGATTGAAGCGGGGTCTTCATCCAGTCGTCGCCCCCGACGCCCATCGACGATGTCTGCAACGCGTTTACATCAGCCCCATGCGCCACAAGCAAACGCTGCTTGGCCGGACTTCTGGCCATATGCAAAGCGCTGTTCCCGGTCGCATCCCACGCGTTGACATCCGCACCCGCGCGCAACAGCACCTCGCCATCGTCTGCGTCTGCCCACATCAGCATCGTAAGCCCGTTATCCCAACGCGCATCCGGTTGCGCACCAGCATGCAACACCGCATCAAGCATCGAAAGGTAGGTGGGCCGGTCGATCCACGCCAGAAGTTGATCCTGAACGCGCTTCTCCAGAATGTCCCGCATAACCCGCTGATGGTCCGAATTGTCATCCGCTTCGGACCAGCATTTGTTTTCATCGCGCAGGCGCGTTTCCAGTTCACTTTTTGTCGGTGCCGTCAGCTTGCTGCGTTGTGTGACCAGCAGATGAATCGGCCAATGGCGGTCATCCTTCCAACCGTTGACGCGCGCCCCCTGCGCGATCAGCCATTGCACTGTGTCCAGTGCGCTGATCTGCACCGCATCAGCAAGCACAAGGCGGCGCGCGTTCAAGGTCGCCCCGGCACCAAGCAATAGCTGCGCAAGCGGAAGGTTGTTGTGGCGCACGGCATAGGTCAGGGCGGTCGAAAACTCCTCGTTCCAGTTTCCACTGTGCAAGTGCCAGTCTTTGTCCGGAACGACGTCGGGTCTGGCACCGGAGTTCAGCGCCCGTTCAACGGCCTTCATGTCATTGGCGCGTGCCCCGTCCAGCAATGCGCGGTCAGCCGGTGTTTCCGCCACGATCGTAGGTGGCGGAACATCTGACACGGGGGCGGCGGGGTCCTTTGCCAACCAGTTGCGCCATGCCTGCCCGCCTGCGCTGTCCGCCCGCAACTCGTATGTGTTGCGCGCCTTGTTCAGGTGGCCGAACGGCATCCATGATGCCCATTCCGTTCCGGCAACCCCCAGTTTCGACATCTCGGTTATGAACGTGTTGAAATCCGGCGCGAGTGCCAGGCCATGCAGCATTTCCAGTTCGTGACTGAAATAGCGCACAGGATTTGCCGCCTCGGGCGCTGACATATCGATGGTAATCATGTCGCCATTCACCAGACTGTAAACGGGAAACTGGTGTTCCCACATATCAGGACTATTCGGGGCTTCACAAAGGTCCTGATCCGCCAGACGCGCTTTCCAGCCAAGATAGTTCGGAATCGCGAAATCAATGATGTGATCGATATCCCATATCGCATTTCTGTTGAAACTCATGGTGGGAAAGTTCTCGCGCTCCAGCGGGCGAAGATGTGGCGGAATATGCCAGCCTAAAGTAACACGCGCGGAATAGCGCGTCAGCGCATCGCGAAGCTGTGGCGGCACTGTCATTCCATGGCGGGTTTCAATTGCGTTGACAGCGGCCTCGGATGCAGGAGGCGAGACAGCGAGCGGCACCAACTGCCATCCGCGCCTTTGGGCAATCGCTTCCATCCTGCGCCAGTCTGATTGCCATTGCTTCCAACGAATATCTGTCATGCGAGTGTTATCACTACATTCCAATACCGGCGCAACGAACACGGCAGCAGCGCCTGCTAATCATCTATCACGACCGACCATCCGGCTAACCGACATATGCCAGCCAACCCTCAGCACAACGGCAAGGTCGCCTGCCTTCGGCCTGCGCGCAAGTTTTTTCGACCCTGCCCGCGCATAACTGGTGCGCACTCTATCGCGTCGGCCTTGCCGGACAGCCCGTGCTTTTGCGCCATGCAAGCCCCGCCGCATAGCTAAACTTCTAGGTAAAAGCCAGAAAATCGTCAGATTTAAGCCCCTGAGAACGTTGGCTTTCAAGTGATCCTTGCATTGGGTGATTACAGTGTGGGGTGCACGCATGAAAATGCGGTCAATTAACTATGTTCGGGAATCCGGTGGAATTTTTTGTCACGGATGGCGGGCACGGATTTCACGAATGGGGATGTCTGCATGGCACTACATTCTGTGCATGGGGGCGTTGTCAGCGATGATGACAATCACCTCGGCAATCGCAGGGCAGGTTCCACAACAGCGCGCCAGCATTGACCAAAGTTTCGACTTTGTGCCGCGCCGTCCGGTCCCTGCACATGTCAGGTTCTGCGAAATCTATGTCGGTCAATGCGACATCTACACTGACAGGCGCCCCCTTAACCGAAGCCCCCAAGACGATCTGAACGCCGCCATAAAGGTGAACTGGTCTGTAAACAGGACAATAACCCCGGTCGAGGACGGCGGGTTTGACAGTTGGGATATAAACGTCCCGCAGGGCGACTGCGAAGATTTCGCACTTCAGAAGCGAAAGGAACTGATTGCCCTTGGCTGGCCAACCCATGCACTGCGTCTGGCCATAACGCGCACGCCACGGGGCACGGTTCATGCTGTGTTGCTGGTAAATATAAACGGGTCAGATTTCGTTCTGGACAATTTAACATCGCGCGTGCTGCGCTGGCATGAAACACCCTATGAATTCCTGATAATTCAGGACAAACACGACCCGAAGGCATGGCATGATATTATAATTGCCGGCCTGTTAGGCTAATCGCTATCCAGATTTCGTGTCAGAACAACTGCGCGCGCCGGTCCATAATCCAGCCTTCATAGGGCGCGAATTTCTGTGACATGGCAAGGTAACGCGTTATGGCTGGGGCGGGTTCATCAAGCGCCCGCGCAACCATCGCCAGCTTTAGCCACAAATCACCGTCCATTGGCGCACAGGCAATCGCATCATGCAAAAGGCGTTGCGTCTGCTTGCGCTGTGACGTCAGCGCGGGATCATCTGACGGGTGGAATGTGCTTGTATCAAGCGCATGCGCCATCAGATCCCCCGCATACAGGTTCAGCGTAACAGGCACCCCCGTACGCAAAACAGCACAGCGCTGCGGGGTATTGCGCAGAAGAAACGGCGCAATTACGTCAAGGTCATCGGGCACGAAACGTCCTGATGCAACCTTGGCCGACAGCGTGCCAAGCCCCTTCCACGCCACATGCTGCGCCAGTTGCAACCACGTCACGGACGCTGTCATCAACAGGCCCATAACCAGAACCAGCCTAACCATCGCGATAGTAGCTTTTGTAGTAAGACCGGTAATAGCTGTAGTGCTGGTAGACGCCGTAGGACTGGGCTTTCTTCGGGTCGAACATGTTCATGAACGCACCATAGCATTTATCACGCAGCCGCTGGTCCATCCGCAGGATCATCTGCGCCACATCCAGCGCAGTGCCCCCCCATTTTATGATGAAAAACACCCCGTCCAGCTTGTCCAGTATCGCGCGCGCATCAACCACGGGACCAATCGGGGGAAGGTCAATGAAGATGTAGTCATAATCCTGATCCAGTTGATCCAGCAGCGCGGCCATATTGTTGCTGCCCATCAGTTCAGCCGTATGGGCCGCACGCATCTTGCTGTTGGGAATAACATGCAGGCCCGTTTCCTGAACAAGGTGGACAGTCTCGCGCCAGTCCACTTCGCCCAGCAGGACATTCACCAAACCCGTATCAAATTCCCTGCCCAGCGCGCGCGTTAGGCCTGGGTTTCGCATGTCCCCGTCGATAAGGACGACACGGGCACCTTGCTGCGCCAGCAAATTGGCGAAATTCGCCGCTGTCGTCGTTTTGCCTTCGGCGGGAAAGCAGGACACAATCCCGATACGCGGTGCGCGCTGCACCTGACCATGCCGCAGTGTAATACTCATTTTGCCAGTGCGCAGGGTTTCGGCAAAATTCGAGACCGGCTGGTCAACCGAGAAGGTCATGATATCGGGCAGGCGAACAAGTCGCTTGTTCGGGGGCAGCTGTTCTTGCAAACGCGCAGGCACGGTTTCGGACCGGCCTTTCAGTATTGTCAGCCCGCCCATGTATTCCAAACCAAGCCCGCTGCGAATATGCTCCTCCGAGCGGACCTTGTCATCACGCCACTCTCGGAAGACAATAAGAAAGACAGCAAACAGAAACCCAAGAACGGCACTTAACCCCAAGACAAGTGCAGAACGCGGCGAACTGGGCATGGCGGCGGGCTGCGCACGGTTCAGAACACGCGCAAAAGATGTCGGGATTTGCTGGCGCTGAAGCGCTTCCTGATAGCGTTGAAGATAGCTTGAATACAGATCCCGCACAGTGCCTGCATCCTGCTCCAACTCGCGCAGCTCGGCGATGACGCTGTGGTCGGCGCCGACACGTTCCGACGCGGCCGCCTGAGCGGCTTCCAGCCCGCGGACCCGTTCCCGCGCTGCAATAACATCATTGCGCGTCAAATCGGAACTGCGGCGAATTTCTTCGAACATCAGCGCTTCGATCTCCTGCAACTCGCGCTGGCGGCGGATCGCCTGGGCGTGGTCTTCACCCAGTGTCGCGGTCAGATTGTTATAGGCGCGCAACACCTCCAGGTAGCGCGACCGCAAACCCGATGTAATGCCCTGGGTCGCCGTTTCCCGCACGACGGCTGTGGTATCTTCGGTGGCGACAATCTCGTCCAGACGGCGGCTTAGGGCCTCCAATTCGACAAGGTTTGCGCGTGCATCAACCAGATTGCGCGTCAGGCGTTCAAATTCGGCATCAGCCAGACGGTCAATATCAACCCCAAGCAGATTGTTCTCTGCGCGAAAATCCTCAACAATTGCAAAAAGTTGTTCAGACTGGCGGCGCAAATCCTGCGTCCGGTCATGCAGCCAGTCTATGGCGCGTTGCGATGCGGCGTCTGTCGCTTCAAGCTGGTCCTCGATATAGGCTTGTGCGATTGCATTCGCAATGCGCGCGGACAGGCTGGCAGAGGCCGATGTGTAGCGAATTTGCAAAACACGGCTGCCCCGTATCGAGGAGACCGACATGTTGCGGCGCAGCAGTGCCACAGCATGCTCGATTTCCTCTGCTTCGGGGGTAATTTCCAACATCGCCAGATCCGGAAGATCCTGTGACAACCATGACCTGACGGCCCCGACAGCCCCGCCCAACTGCATTCTGATGAAACCTATTGCCCGTCCCGGGCCGCTATGCGGAGGGGTCAGAAATATCGTGTTTTGATGCAGGTCCAAAGCCCTGACCACACGTTCGGCGACAGTTTCGGACATTAGGACCTGCAACTCGGTCTCAATCTGGACTTCCGTTGCGCGCGGGCCTGCAACACCGGAAAAGTCGTGAAACGTGTCACTGTCTGCGGCACCACTGATATTGATGTCCACTTGGGACGTATACAGGCGCGTCGTCGTCGATAGAAAGCCAATTCCAAGAACCACACCCAGAAAAGTCGCTATTGCCACCATACGGAAATTGCGCAGGAACAGCCCCAGAAGTTTACCCAGGTCAATCTCATCGCTTTGCGTCGGGGTCAGGTTGTCCTGCGGTGCAAAGGCATCGCTGGAATGACGGTTCATCGGCATAACCTCGGGTTGGGGGAATTAGGGTGCTGGCCTTTGGCGCAAACACCAAGATGCCCCGACAAACCGGGGCATCGGCGCGCATATGCTGTCATTTCGGGGCCCCGATATCAATTCGGGCTGACCGGCCCGCTTGGCGTACCAGTTGATGTCCCCCCACCAGAGGCCCCGCCGCCACCTGACGAAAGGCCACTTCCGCCAGATGGCGAAGAGGCTGTCTGAATGCCTGGTGCCCGTTGTCCGGACTGTGATCCCGACGTTTGCGAGGACGTTGCGTCCCCCCCGCCAATAGCTGGCGGCACCACTGGCGCATCATCAGGCCCTGCCCCTGCAAGATCGGTTTGCGGTCCGGGCACGACATCCCCAACGTCGGATACTGCACGTTGCTGATCGAATGCGCTGGAAACAGCCCCGCCAGCGATAGCAACCTGTGCCACGATCCTGCTGCGCAGCACCGCACCGGTTGACGGCGAATCCGCGATTGTAGCAAGTGCCCTTGCCACGGGGTTGCCCGCATCACCGGTGGCGTCCTGACCAAGCGCCACGATGGCAGCGACAGTGTCGCCCCCGCGATCAAGGGCCAGTGTCGCTTGCACAAGCGCCTCAATCGCGCCTGCATCAGCAGCTTGCCCGTCTGTGGCGGCCTGCTGTATTTCCGCGACCATAGCGGCGGCCAATGCAGGCAACGCATCCGGCGATGAGTTTACAATCACGACCGACGTAAGCGATTGCGCCGCATCCGGATCAAGCGACACTGCGGATGCCAGCACATCAGCGACAAGGCCAGCCTCTGCGCCGGACAGAACCATAACGGCCAGCAAAGACGCAACATCACCTGTTGGCAACGCGGCCAGAAGCGCTGCGCGGTCTGCTTCGGTTGCGGCTGCCAGAATTTCCACCAACTGGGAACCGGGCAGGCCAACAACATCTTGTGGTCGTTCATTCTGTGCGGATTCGATCAGGTCGGCAACACTCAGCGTGGTGGGTGTTTGCGCATCTGCACCTGTTATACCGGCGTTGGTCGCGACAACAGCACCTGCAAAAGCCAAAACGCGTAATACTGGCGCATAGAACTTCACCATCAAATCAATCTCCTGAAATGCCGGTCAGTATGAAAACCTTCCGCCAGAAATAAAATACCTTGAAATCTGTCATGGATGCTAAACCAACGCGGCTAGTTTGTCCACATGGAACGGGTGGCGCGCGTGAACGGACCAGCCGTTCGCTATCGTTTTCGTTTGACGGTCAGGAAACGGCAGCCATTTTCATCAATAACCGCGGCTGACAGCACCCCTGTTGCATAAGCCCCGGTATCGACACTGATGCGCCCCTGCTGCGCACGGGCCTGTTCCACGATGCTGTGTCCATGAGCGACCCAAATACCATCACGGCGGGGCACTTTCATAAACTCCGGATGCCCCCAAACCAGATGGTCGGCAGTTTGTTCGCCAACAGGGCGGCGCGGGTCCGCACCGGCATGAACAGCCAGCACATTCCCGTTCTGATAACTTTCAGGCAGGCTGCGCAACCAGTCACACCGCTCCTGGCCCAAGGCGGCGTTCAGCTTGTCACGCGCCGCGCGCATGTCGCCAGCCGAAGCCGACGGCGCAGGCGGGCTGATCTTGAAACTGGCCAGAGTATGCATCCCGCCATTCGTCAACCAGAACTCCCCGTATTGTTCGGGGTCCGCAAGAAAGTCGAGCATCATGACTTCATGATTGCCCTTCAGGCAGGTGACGTCGGCGGGCCACACGCCGTCTTGCAGTGCCAGCAACAAGCCCAGAACCTCGGCGCTGCTATCACCACGGTCCACATAGTCGCCCAGAAAAACCAGTGGCATGGAAGCGCCCGCATCTTGTGCGATCAACTCGACGATCGCCCCCAGCAGGTCGGAACAGCCGTGGATATCACCTATGACGACGAACCCCTGCTGCGGCGCGATATCGTTGCGCGATACCTTGGTAAATGTTTTTTGCAAGTATGACAACAAGGGCATTTAACGGAAACCAGCAGGTGCATGAATGAAAATAGTTTGTAAAATCAATGCCATCCAATGCCGCGCACAGGTCATCTGCGAAACCGGATTGCACCCGTTAACATGAAACGACGACACAGGGCAAACATCGCATGTGCAACACACGAGACCAACACTGCCCCCCTCCAGCCCTGTGGCCTGACATGACGACATGGCAGGTAGAATGAGTATCGCGCCGCGCGCCCTAGTGCTGGTTATTGCGCCTCCAGCGTGTCGCAAGGGCAACGTTCGGGAACAAAATAAACATGTCTCGGGCGCGGATCAGTCGATTTCAATACCAACTTTGGTAGGCAACTGTTAAGGACTTCCGCAAGAAATTCGATTCACTGACGCTACATTACAGTCGCAAAAATATAGATAAATAGATTCAGGGGCAGAATTATGAAGACTCTTTTCAGGGTCGCAATCACTGCGATTTTATCACTTGCATTGTCGGCATGCGCAATGCTTCCGGGTTCAGGACCGCGCGAAAATGCCATCCATATGAACGCCGCCGCATCGGTCAGGAACGAAGGCGCGACAGTGGGCTATGATTATGTTGTCGTTGATGTAACGCGTGCCGTTTTGCCGTTGGTCAGTTCCGATCCGGACAGTTCGTTCCGGACTTTCGGGGCGGCACGTTCGCAGGCACCATCCATTCGGCTTGGGCCGGGCGATGTCGTGCGGATTACTGTATTTGAAAGCCAGTCTGGCGGGTTGTTCCTGCCCGAAGAAGCTGGCGCACGTCCGGGCAATTTCGTGCAGCTTCCCGCGCAGCGCGTGGACCAAAGCGGGCGCATCACGGTTCCCTATGCCGGTGCTGTGCAAGCCGCTGGCCAGACCCCCGCACAGGTTGAACGCGTGATCCGTGACCGCCTTGCAGATCGCGCGATTGAACCGGAAGTCGCTGTCGAGATTGTGGAACAGAACTTTTCCCGGGTTTCCGTAGATGGGGCGGTCAGAACACCCGGTGTGTTCCCGCTGCGCGAAGGCGGCGTGCGTGTTCTTGAAATGCTTGCTGCGGCAGGCGGTATCAGTGGCGGGGCGTCAAGTTCGTTTGTGACGCTGACGCGCGGCAATTCCAGCGTGAAAGTTGCCTATCGCAACATTACCACCAACGCGAGCGAGAATATCTTTCTTGCACCCGGTGACGTGCTGGATGTCGCAGAGGAAGACAAAACGTTCTATGTCTTCGGCGCAACCGGACAGGTCGGGGCATTTCCTTTCGGTTCCGACAGTGTATCGCTGAATGACGCGGTTGCACGCGCGTCCAGCCTGACTGACAATCAGGCCGATCCACGACAGGTTCTGGTATACCGCACCGAACACCGCGACGCACTGGAACGGATGGGGGCCGATCTGACCGGCCTTCATATATCCGGCGACGAGGTGCCCACCATCTACCGCGCGAACTACCGTTCACCAGACATCTTTTTCCTGGCGAATGACTTTTCAATGCGCGACGGTGATGTACTGTTCGTAACAAATGCCGCAGCCGTCGAATGGCAGAAATTCTTCAACAACGTGACGACGGTTACCGGCCAACCCTTGCAGGTTCGCAACAATATCGAAGCGTATTAAACACCATTTGGCATCTTTTCAGATTGCCTGCGCCCCCCGATAGGTTTTGTCGGGGGGCTTTCGTTTTCTTGAAACGCTCACGCATGGCTGTGTCGCGAAGTGGCGCTGCGCCTTGAATGTCCACCAAGGCCGCAGTGGAACGCCTTCTTCGATTAGGAAGACCGTACCCTAGATGGCGCGCAACTGCGCTGCGGGTAGTGCAACACGGGTTTGGGCGCCCATCAACTCCATCAGCACCCAGATGCGGCGGTCGGGCGTTTCCCCCTCGACTTTGGCGACGAAATCGGCAAACGGGCCTTGTGTTACGGACACCGTGTCGCCGGCTTTGAACATGTCGGGCGACACCAGCCTTCCTTCCGCATCGCAGCGGCGCATCAATTCACCGATCAGGTTTCGGGGCACGGGCGCAGGCTCCTTGCCGAAACACACCAGCCGCGAAACACCATAGGTCGAATTCACAGCGTTCCATTTCCCCAGCGCCATATCCAGCGCCACAAAAAGATAACCTGGGAAAAGCGGGCGCGTCTGCTTGACGAACTTGCCCCGTATACGTCGGGTCTGTTCCTGTAGTGGAAGGAAGGTCCCGAATCCCTGCCGTGCAAGATTACGGGTTGCGAGTGCGTGGCCGTTTGGCTTCACCTGCGCCAGAAACCACGTGCTGGAATGGTCATGATGGCTCATGATACCTCGAAATCTAAAATCAAAATGTCCACTCGTACCCGAGTGCAGCTATGGGTTGGATTTGAAGTTCTTGTTGAAATCGTTCGTAGAATACGGATCGTGCTGAATAATTGGCCGGTGCCTGCCAACGGATTGCCGGTCCAGCAGGGATGCAGCGCAAGCCACGCCCAGAAGGGCGGCAAAATAGGCCGCTATGCCCGGTATCTGAAGCGGGAAGTCAAAATAGGAATGTCCGGCCATGTAACCCAAGGCACCCAGACCAAAGACCGGAATCGCCTTCAGGGATTTTCTGCGCATAACCCCGCCGACCAGCACATACAGCAAAACACCGAAAGCGGCGGCAAGCACTGCTAATGCCACCACCCCGAAACCCGCAAGGAATTCCAGATAGGAGTTATGCGCACGCTGCCAGACACCGGCTGTGCCCAGACAGGCACCATCACGGTGTTGCGGGAATGTCTGGGCAAACGTGCCGAACCCTGAACCGGTAACGGGTCGATCAAGGAATATTTTCCATGTGGACTGCATGGCGCACCAGCGCAGATCTTGCGACGTGTCCCCCATGCGTGCAACCATCGGTTCACCGAAAAACAGCAGCATGACCAGCCCCAGAACAGCGGCCATCAGCGCCCTTAACCACCGGGGCACACTGCCCGAACGGGCTTTGTCCGGCACGGGGCGCAGCAGAATGTAGCCCGCCAGACAAACGCTCAGCACCCCAAAGCCCAGCATCGTTCCCGCCCTGGACCGCGTGACAATAATGCCGATCACAATCAGGAACAGCACACTGCACAAAACCACATCGCGCAAGCTGACAGCCATACCGGGCAGCACGTCACGTTGCACCGCGCGCCGGTTTTTCGTGCCTGACGCAGACAGCATATACCCCGCCAGCACAAATGCCACCAACGCGAAGAACGCCGCCGTCATATTGGCATTAACGAATATTCCGGTGAACCTGCGCCCGTGCTGAACAACGTAATCCGAAAAGAACTGCGCTTGTGGAAACAGCAGATGCAGCGCTGCGGACACTGCCGCAAGCGCCACACCGATCACGGCCAGCATGCCCCATGCGAAGATCGTGTCCTCCTTGGTTTTGCACAGACTTAGCGCCGCCGCGAAAACAAGAAACGGCAACACAAGCGACGGCAGGGATGCAAGCGTCTGGGCGGGGGCTACGGAAATATACCGTCGGGTATGCAGCCCCATATCTGTTACATCGTCCCAAACAGGATGGGCCAACCCGCTAAAGGGCACCGGTACAACCTGCATTCCACCCCAAAACAGCAAAACGCAGATCACTGTCATGACCCAGCGCAGCAACATCCGTGCGCGATACTGCGTCACTTGCACGAAAACCGTCAGAAAAACCGGAACCGAGAGCGCCAGAAATGAAATCTGCCGATAGGGGTCTGCCGTGGACCCGTTCATCAACAGCCCAAGCCCCAGACTGGCCCCCAGCAACAGCAAAACGAACCTGCGGAACACGTTCTGGCGGGAATGCCCTATGTCTTGGCCCGTTCGGGCACCCGAAATCACGTTCAATATAAATCGTCCAGTCAGCAAAAAAACATCGGTACAATAGCCGCAGTATAATGGCATCATTATAGCTGCGTTCGACGCAGGTTGCGATCATTTAAGTGCGTTACGCAATGAATTTGTCGCCCGCCGACCGCCCATCCAACAATCTGGCGCTGCCCATCAGATCGCAGTCTTGCGCACCACCAGTCAGGACAATGATTCGCACTGCTATACGCAAACATGGCAAACAGGCGGCCCAAGGACGCCCATGCACCTGCACAGCGGACAAAATGCATCATGCGCCCCCGCTAAAGGAAATTTTCGGACCATTATATGGCTAACAGGCTATTAAGCGCGCCCACGACATGCTAACAATGACCTGTTGGTACGAGTAATTTTTTTTAATACTTTTTAATACGCATTTTTAATATATTTTTGAGCTTGTTCCCAAATGGCAAGATTACTTGCGCATGCGCTCAGTTTTAACCGACCGCTGAAACGCGCCATACAAATGGCTGCGGACAGTTTAATCATAATTACCTGCTTTGCCGGTGCGATGTTCGTCAGGCTTGAAAGCCTGTCATTCGTGACCAAACCCGAAATCTGGCTGACAATACTGCCGGTTATTCCCCTGACGATTCTGGCATTTATCAAACTGGGGCTATATCGATCAATCGTCAGGTTTATTTCGTCAAAAGCCCTGCGCGCCATCGCAATCGGGGTGGTTTTCTCGGCAGTGCTGCTGTTCGTGTCATCCTCTGTGGTTTCAGGACCGATCCCGCGCTCGGTTCCCGGAATTTATGCGCTGGCGCTTTTGCTTGCGATCGGGGGGGTGCGCTTTGCCATGCGCAATATTCTGCGACGGCCGGCACAACAAGACGCGCAGCCCATAGCCATCTACGGGGCCGGCCATGCCGGACGACAACTTCAGACAGCGTTGCAGCATGGTTGCGAATACAACCCCGTCGCCTTCATCGACGATGATCCGGCACTGCATAATACGCTGGTTGCGGGGTTGCGGGTCCATTCATCGCAAACTGCCGCCCAGCTTGTTCAGGACATGCAGATCAAGTCTATCCTGCTGGCAATTACCAGTGCAAACCGCACCCGTCGCCGAGAGATTATAAGACAGATCCAGCATTTGGGCATTTCCATCAAGACAATGCCGGGCATGGCGGATATCGTTTCGGGGCGCGCGACAGTCACTGACCTGCGCAGCGTCAAGCCGGAAGATCTGCTGGGGCGTGATCCGGTGCCCGAACAGGATAACCTGATGAGCAGGAACATAACCGGCAAGGTTGTGCTTGTATCCGGTGCAGGCGGTTCCATCGGCAGTGAATTATGCCGCCAGATCATCAAGCATGACCCCGCAGCGCTGGTGCTGTTCGAGGTGTCGGAATTCGCCCTGTATTCGATTTCAATGGAATTGCGCGAGAGTCTGGAGCGTGGCAACCGCCCTGTCCGCATTGAACCCGTTCTTGGCTCGGTTCGGGATGCGGCGCGTATACGCGCGGTCATGCGCACATTTCATGTGCAGACAGTCTACCACGCCGCCGCCTATAAACATGTCGTCCTTGTCGAGGAGAATGTAACCGAAGGTATCCGCAACAACGTGTTCGGGACACAAACCATTGCACACGCGGCGGCGGAACATGGCGTCGAAAGTTTCATTCTTGTTTCGACCGACAAGGCGGTGCGCCCGACGAACTTCATGGGGGCGTCGAAACGTATGGCCGAACTGGTGTGCCAGTCACTGGCAATGGCAGGCACAGACACTGTCTTTTCCATGGTGCGGTTCGGCAATGTTCTGGGGTCATCGGGGTCCGTTATTCCGCGGTTCCGTGCCCAGATCGATGCGGGCGGCCCCGTTACGGTCACCCATCTCGATATCACGCGCTATTTCATGACGATTCCGGAAGCGTCAAAGCTGGTCATTCAGGCCGGGGCGATGGCCAAAGGGGGCGATGTCTTTGTGCTGGATATGGGCGAACCGGTCAAGATTCTGGACCTAGCGCAAAGCATGATCCGGCTGCATGGCCTGAAGCCCTATATCATCGATCACACCGCCCCTGCCGCCACACAAACAGGCGATATCGCCATCAAGATTGTCGGGCTGAACACGGGCGAGAAACTCTATGAAGAATTGCTGATCGGGGATAACCCGCAAGGCACAGCACATCCCCAGATCATGACAGCGACAGAAGTGTCATCGCCCCGGCAGGAATTGTCGGCCTTGCTGGACCGCCTGCAACGCGCCTGTGATGCGTCCGATATTGCGGCAATCCGCCAGATTTTCCTTGACGCGCCGCTGTCCTTCCAGCCCACAGGCGATGACTTGCATGATCTGATATGGGTTGCCGGACGCCGCACGCCCCCTGCGCCACGGCATACTGGGAAAACCGTGTTTGCGGCTGAATAGGCATGATCAATCCGGCGCGGAAATTTGTGCAGCGCCGCCTGCATGGCAGGGCGACACATCCGCAGATGCGTGCATGATCAAAGGTCGTTCAGGCGGGTAACCTTGCGACTGGTGTCAAACGCCCTGTCCAATTCAGGGTTCAGGGCAAGCCCTAGCCCCGGTCCGGGGGGCACGGTTATCTGGCCGTCATTAACCTCTGGCAGGGCAGTGACCAGATCACGGTACCATGTGCGGTAGAACGCGCGCACACTTTCTTGCACCAGTGCATTCGGGGCATTCAGCGACAGATGGGTGGATGCCGTCAGCACCACAGGCCCGGTGCAATCATGCGGCGCGACAGGCAGGTGCCATGCTTCGGCCATGGACGCGATCTTGCGGGCCTCGGACAGGCCGCCGCACCAGCTTAGGTCCAGCATCACAACGCCCGCAACGCCGGTTTCCAGCAGATCCCGAAACCCCCAGCGCGTGGCCAGTGTCTCAGATGCGCAGATCGGCGCGACGGATGCCTGCGCATAGCGCGCCAGACTGCCAAGGCTGTCCATACGGATCGGGTCTTCGTGCCAGAATGTGTTGAACGGGGCCAGTGCGCGGGCAATCTGCATGGCGGGCAAAAGCTGCCACATGGAATGGAATTCAACCATGATGTCCATCTTGTCGCCCACGGCATCGCGAATTTTCTCAAACGGGCGCAGGGCGGTTTGCAGATCATCGGGCGCGATATACTGACCACGCGACTTTTCGGCGGCAATATCAAAGGGCCAGATTTTCATGGCCGTGATCCCGTCTTCCAGCAATGACAGGGCAAGCTCGTCTGCGCGGTGCAGGAATGCATCAAGGTCGTCATAGGCATGGGGCTTCTTGCCCTGCCCCCAGTTGCCCACCTGCTGGCCGTCAGCCTTCTTGATATAATCCAGCCCCGCGCAGGTGTTATAGGTGCGTATGGACGGGCGCGTGAACCCGCCCAGCAACTGCGCAACCGGCTGGCCCGTGGCCTTGCCGAAAACATCCCACAGCGCAATGTCGAACGCGGAATTGCCGCGCATTTCCGCGCCCGCAGACCGGAACCCCAGATAGCCCACCAGATCAGCCGCCAAGGCGTCAATCTGCAACGGGTCACGCCCCAGAACGCGCGGCGCGATCCATTCATGCACGTGCGCTTCAACCGTGGCCGCGCCAAAAAACGTCTCGCCCAGTCCGGTGATCCCCTCGTCGGTGTGCACTTCCAGCCACAACAGGTTGGGGCGTTCGGCGATGCGAATGGTTTCAATGGCGGTAATCTTCATGCAGCACCTTTTCGTGTTGATATGTGCAAACTGTCAGGGATGGGCGTCAGTCAAACATCTCCAACCGCAAGCCCACGCGCTGCGCGCCACCTTCCAGATGGGTGCGCATTGCGGCGCGTGCGGCCCGCGCATCACCTGCCGCAACCGCGTCGGAAATTGCGGCATGTTCGCGTCTGGTCTGGGCATGCAGCGCATCCAGCGGAATTTCCGCGCGTGCGGCCAATATGACATGGGCAATCCGGTCTGAAATGGCCGTCAGAAACTGCACGAAATACGGATTTCCCGTTGCCTGCGCCAGCGCGCGGTGAAATTCCAGATCTGCCGCAACCGAACTGTCAGCGCTGTCTTCCGGTTCGTCAAACCGTGCCAATGCGGCCCTGATCCGCACCAGATCGGCGGCACTGCGATGACGCGCGGCCAGGGCTGCGGCCTCCACCTCCAGGGGGGCGCGCAACTGGAACAGGTGCTGGAACGCGCGGCTGTCCATATCTTGCGGGGCGTCCAGACGGATCGGGCGTGCAGCCATATCGGCCACAAACGCGCCAGCGCCCTGACGGGTTTCCACCAGCCCTTCGTTGCGCAACTGCGCAATCGCTTCGCGGATAACCGCGCGGCTGACGCCGAAATCACGCGCCAGTTGCGCTTCGGTCGGCAGGCGCGCGCCGGTTGTCAGACCATCCGCTTCGATCTGCGCCAGAAGGTGGGCTGCAATGCGCGTGGAAAGCTGCGTGTTGCGCGCGAAACCGGACATTGCCGCACTCATTCCCCCGCCCCCAGCGCCAACTGACAATTCGGGTTCATCACCTGCGCGGGATCGATCGCACGCCGGATCGCCACCAGCACATCGCGCTGCGTGTCCGGCAGGGCGTCCTGAAAATCCGCGCGCTTCAGGCGTCCGATGCCATGTTCGGCACTGATGGACCCGTCAAAGCGTGCCAACACCTGATAGATCAGCTTCTTCGCAGCCTCGATCTGGTGGTCTGCATCGCCTTCGGGGGCGGGCAGCACGTTCAGATGCACATTGCCATCGCCCACATGCCCGTAGGACACGCACACGGCCCCCGGCAGCGCGGCTGTGACCGCCGCTTCGGCAGCTTGCACAAATTCCGGCAGGCGCGACAAGGGCACCGACACATCGGTGCGCAAATGCCGCCCGCGCCGCGCCTGCCCTTCATTCATCCCCTCGCGGATCAGCCACAGGCCCTGCGCCTGCATCTGGGATTGCGCGATCACCCCGTCGCGCACCAGCCCTTCGGAAAACGCCAGTTCCAAAAACCGCTCCATCAGGGTGGCCACATCGACCAGCCCGGACCCGGACAGTTCCATCAACACATAGGCGGGGGCATCTGTGGCCATGGGTATGGTCAAATCCGGCATGGCCTCTTGCGCCAGTGTGAACGCCAGCGGCGGCATGAATTCAAACGCCGACATCAGGTCGCAGCACTGGCGGCGGGCCAGCCGGAACAGGGCCATCGCATCTTCCAGCCGGTCCAGCGCCAGCAGCGCGGTTGCGGTTTGTTCGGGCAGCGGGCCAAGTTTCAGCGTGGCCGCCGTGATCACACCCAGCGTGCCCTCGGCCCCGATGAAAAGCTGTTTCAGGTCAATACCGCGATTGTCCTTGCGCAAGCGTGACCGCAAATCCAGCACGCGCCCGTCCGGCAGCACCACTTCCAGACCCAACACCAGATCGCGCGTCATGCCATAACGCAGCACATTCAGCCCGCCCGCATTGGTGGACAGGTTGCCGCCAATCTGGCAACTGCCCTGCGCACCCAGCGCCAGCGGGAAAAACAGCCCCGCTTGGGCCAGATTGTCCTTCACGGCTTGCAGCACAACGCCGGCCTCCACCTCGGCGGTGAAATCATCGGCATCGATGCGGCGGATGCGGTTCATCCGTTCCAGACTAAGCACCACCTGCCGCGCGGGCGTATCGGGCACAGCGCCCAACACCAGCCCCGTGCGCCCCCCTTGCGGCACAACGCCCAATCCCATGGCAGCGGCTGCACGCATGCACGCCGACACCTGTGCCGTGTCGCGCGGGCGCAGCACGGCCAGCGCGTCCGATTGCACATCGCCATGCCAGTCGCGGCAATAGGGGGCCATGTCAGGGCCGGATAAAACCAGATCCGCAGCGAGTTCTGCGCCAAGGGTGTCTTGCAACCCCTGCAACAAGGATGTGTCAGGCGTGTTTGTCATATGGAGTGCTTCCGGCAATGGGCAATTTGTTCTTTGCATTCTATATATGTCAGGTTATCAGACAAATTAAGATGAAGGCAAGCGCACCAAACCGCGCATATGACGAAGGACAAGAACATGCACATTCTGATAACGGGTGCCGCCGGAATGGTCGGGCGCAAGCTGACAGAACGGCTGGTGGCAGATGGCGCATTGGGCGGGCAGGCGGTATCACGCCTGACCCTTGCCGATGTTGTGGCCCCGACAGCCCCCGCAAATTTCGGCGGACAGGTGGCCTGCATCGCGGCCGATCTGGAACACCCCGACACCCCCGCGCAGCTGATCGCCACAAGCCCGGATGTCGTGTTCCATCTGGCCGCCATAGTCTCGGGCGAGGCAGAGCAGGATTTCGACAAGGGCTACCGCATCAATCTTGACGCCACGCGCGGGTTGTTCGATGCCATACGGCTGGCGCATATGGCGGACGGGTATATGCCGCGCGTGGTGTTTGCATCGTCAATCGCGGTGGTGGGCGCGCCCCTGCCGCACCCCATTCCGGATGATTTTCACTGCACGCCCCTGACCAGCTATGGCACGCAAAAGGCAATTTGCGAATTGCTGCTGGCGGATTACACGCGGCGCGGGTTTATGGACGCCATCGGCATCCGGTTGCCCACGATCTGCATTCGCCCCGGTGCCCCCAACAAGGCCGCATCCGGTTTCTTTTCCAGCATCCTGCGCGAACCGCTGATCGGACAGCCCGCCATTCTGCCCGTCCCCGATACAATCCGCCACTGGCATGCATCGCCGCGCGCAGCAGTGGGGTTCATGCTGCATGGTGCCACGATGGACCTGTCGGCCCTTGGCGCCAGACGCAACCTGTCAATGCCCGGCCTGAGTGCCACCGTCGCCGAGCAGATTGAAGCCCTGCGCCGTGTTGCGGGCGACAAGGCTGTGGCGCTTATCAGGCATGAACCCGATGAAATGATCACCCGCATGTGCGAAGGCTGGGCCACCGGGTTTGACGCCACACGCGCGCAGTCCTTGGGTTTCACCGCCGAGAAAACCTTTGACGAGATTATCCGCACCCATATCGAGGATGAACTCGGGGGCCAACTATGACCCGCCAACAAATCGCATTTCTGGGAACGGGGCTGATGGGCGCGCCCATGGTGCGGCGCCTGCTGGGCGCGGGATTCGCTGTGCGGGTCTGGAACCGCGACAGCGCCAAGGCGCAGGCCCTTGTCGCAGATGGCGCAGAACTGGCCGATACCCCCGCGCTGGCCGTGGCGGGTGCAGGGGTAGTGTTCACCATGCTGTCGGACGGGCCAGCGGTGGAAGATGTGCTGTTTGCACGCGGCACAGCGGCACATCTGGCGGCGGGGGCTGTTGTGGTGGACACATCCTCCATCGCGCCGGATCAGGCGCGCGATCATGCCGCGCGGCTGGCCGCGCAAGGCACCCCGCATGTGGATTGTCCGGTGTCAGGGGGCGTGGCCGGTGCAGAGGCGGGCACATTGGCGCTGATGGCGGGCGGTGCGGGGGACGTCATTGACCGGCTTGCGCCCGTGTTCGCGCCCTTGGGGCGGGTCACACATGTCGGCCCGTCAGGCGCAGGGCAGGTGTGCAAACTGGCCAACCAACAGATTGTCGCCATCACCATTGCCGCCGTCGCCGAAGCCATGGTTCTGGTCGAGGCAGGCGGCGCGGATCGCGCGAAGTTCCGGCAGGCCATTCGCGGCGGCTTTGCCGAAAGCCGCATACTGGACTTGCATGGCGGGCGCATGGTCGCGCGCGACTTCACCCCCGGTGGGCCTGCGCGGTTGCATCTGAAGGATTTGCGCGCCGTGGCCGCATTGGCGCAGGCGCAGGGACTGACCCTGCCCCAGACCGAAGCGGTGCAGCGGGCGTTTGCAGATTTCGTGGCAAGTGGCGGCGGCGAGGCCGACCACAGCGCCCTGTTGCTGCATCTGGAATCCATGAACCCCCGCACATGACATGCGGGGGCCGTTCATATTCTGGTTCACAAACCCATCTAGGTGTTCTTGATATCCGGCGGCCTGCCCACCTTCACCCCGGAAATGTTTTCGGCCAGAAGCGCCTTTAGCAAGGCAAACATCATTGCAAACACAAGGATGAAGATCGGCAGCCCGACCACGGTAATCACCTGTTGCAGGGCCACCAGACCCGCCTCGCCTGCCAGCACGATCAGCATTGCGGCAACCGCGCCTTCCGACACACCCCAGAACACCCTTTGGCGCACAGGGCCGGGTTCCGTGTCACCGGTGCACAGCATATCGACGACCAAAGACGCCGAATCCGATGATGTGGCGAAGAAGATTGCCACGATCACCACCGCCAGACCCTGAATCAACTGGGTGGCGGGGTAATTCTCGAAAAACGCGAACATCGCGAATTCGGGGCCACGGCCCACAGCTTCGGCAATCTGGCCGGCATTTGCGCCCAAAGCTTCGCGCGCGACCTCGCCGATGCCGTCAATCTCCATCGCGGACCAGCCGAAGATTGCGAACCAGACCAGTGTGAACAGGGACGGCGCAAGCAGCACACCCAGCACGAATTCCCGAATGGTGCGCCCTTTGGAAATACGCGCCACAAAAATGCCGATGAACGGGGACCATGTAACCGTCCATGCCCAGTAAAAGACCGTCCAGCCCCCTTGCCAGCCCCAACCGTCGTCATTGGTATAGCTGGCCATCATGTCATTCCAGAAGGCCATCGGGAAAATATTGGTCGCATAAATGCCCGCTGTCTCAATAATGCCGCGCAGCAGGAACACTGTTGATCCGGTGACCAGCACGAACAACATCAACCCTGTGGCCATGCCGATATTGATATTCGACAGAACCTTGACGCCCTTATCCAGCCCCACCACGATAGATGTGGTGGCAACTGCCGTCAGCACAACAATGATAAGAACCTTGCTGAATACGCTGTCGGGCACGCCCATCAATTCTGACAGACCGGCGTTGATCTGGCTTGTGCCAAGCCCGATGGAAACGGCCACACCAAACAGCGTGCCCAGAATGGCGGCGATGTCGATGGCCTTGCCGACAGGGCCGTAAATTCCGTCTTTCAGGAACGGATAGAACACCGAACTGACCCTGACCGGCAGATCATAGCGATAGATGAAATAGGCAAATGCCAGCCCCGGAAGGGTGAAGATCGTCCAGGTATGCAAGCCCAGATGATACAGCGAAAAGCCCATCGCCTCGCGCGCTGCCTCAACAGAATGGGGTTCGGTCTCGGCATAGGGCGGGGATGCGAAATGCAGGATCGGTTCCGCCACGCCCCAGAACATCAGCACCGTCCCGATACCGCCTGCAAACAGCATCGTGAACCATGACAGGTTTGAATAGTCAGGCTTGCTGTCTGCCGGACCAAGCCGGATATTGCCGAAGCGGCTGAAGGCAATCCAGATCAGAAAGATCAGCCAGACATTGACCCCCAGAATAAAAAACCAACCCAGATTGGTGACGACCCAAGAACGCGCATCAGCGAAGAAATCGCCAATCGCTTCTGGTGCGATCACCAGCGCCAGCAGGAATACAATCATCAATCCGGCGGACCAGAAGAAGATTGTGACATTCGTGCGCAACCCTAATTGATGAGCAAGCCTCTCCATGAAAGTTCCTTTCTGATCCGTGCCGGCCATGGGGCGGCGGTGTCAAATTGGCCCACGCGGCACAGGGTTTGCCGGCGGGAATGCTGCGCGTGACGCGCGGTGCATGGGTCTGATAGACAAGCGTTGCAGGTCTGCCTGCTTCATGCAAGGAAAAATCTTTTCAAGCTATTAGACGGCCCGCACGCGACAGGCGCAAAACTGACCGCAAAAACCCCGCCGCGTCGGCAACGCGGCAGGGCAACAAAAAACACCGGCACGAACGATCAGATATCGAAGACAACGCCTTGCGCCAGTGGCAGTTCGCGCGAATAGTTGATCGTGTTGGTTGCACGGCGCATATAGCCTTTCCATGCGTCTGACCCGCTTTCGCGCCCGCCGCCGGTTTCCTTCTCGCCGCCGAAGGCACCGCCAATTTCCGCACCCGATGTGCCGATATTGACATTGGCAATGCCACAATCCGACCCCGCCGCCGACAGGAAGGTTTCCGCCTCTCTCAGATCGGTCGTGAAGATTGACGATGACAGGCCCGCGCCCACGGCGTTTTGCTGCGCAATCGCATCCTCAAGATCGGTATAGCGCATGACATACAGGATGGGCGCGAATGTTTCATCCAGCACAGGGCCGGTCTGCGCGGGCATTTCGACCAGTGCAGGGCGCACATAATAGGCGCTGTCAGGGGCAACGTCGGAAACCCGTTCACCGCCATGAACCGTGCCACCCGCCGCGCGCGCCGCATCCAGCGCGGCGGCCATCGCGTCGAATGCGGCGCGGTCCACCAACGGGCCAACCAGCGCCTGCGTGGTTAACGGGTTGCCGATGGTGACGGATTCATATGCCTTGACCAGCCCCGGCACCAGCGCGTCATAAACACTGTCATGCACGAACAGCCGCCGCATGGATGTGCAGCGCTGGCCCGCTGTGCCCATGGCCCCGAACGCAATGGCGCGCAGCGCCATGTCCATATCCGCAGACGGGCAGACAATGCCCGCATTGTTGCCGCCCAGTTCCAGAATGGAACGCCCGAACCGCGCAGCCACACGCGGCCCCACCTGCCGCCCCATACGGGTTGACCCTGTGGCCGACACCAGCGCCACGCGCGGGTCATCCACCAAAGCCTCGCCCGTGTCGCGCCCGCCGATGACAACCTGCGCAAGCCCCGCAGGCGCATCGCCAAAGCGCGCGATCGCGCGGTCCAGAACGGCCTGACTGGCCAAGGCGGTCAGCGGCGATTTTTCCGATGGTTTCCACACGACCGGATTGCCGCAAACCAACGCCAGTGCCGTATTCCATGACCACACGGCGACCGGAAAATTGAACGCCGAAATCACGCCCACTACGCCCAGCGGGTGCCATGTTTCCATCATCCGGTGGCCGGGGCGTTCGGTGGCAATGGTCAGCCCATATAACTGGCGCGACAGGCCCACGGCAAAATCACAAATGTCGATCATTTCCTGAACCTCGCCTGCCCCTTCGGACGGGCTTTTGCCTGCCTCGATGGAAACAAGGCGGCCCAGATCATCCTTCGCGGCGCGCAATTCCTCGCCAAACAGGCGCACCAACTCGCCGCGGCGCGGGGCCGGGAAATTGCGCCAGTCACGGAATGCGGCGGCTGCGCGGTCAATCGCGGCCGTGACGCCATCTGCGTCCTGCTGCGGCAACAGGGCAATCTGTTCGCCCGTAACTGGCGAAAAGCTGGCCAATGTGCCGCCGGTATACGCGGCGGGGTCGACGCCGAAACGGGCCAAAATCTCTTTGGTGGTTTGTGAAATATCGATCATGTCATGTCCTTTTCGCTCAAAGCAGGCGGCGCAGGGGCGCAGCGGATCACATCCCGCAGCGTCTGTGGTCGCCGCATAATATCATCAGCTTGCCAGATCCTTGCATCATATCTATAGAACATCAAGTTGCGTATGAAACGTGCAGTTTGCACCTGACTTGATGCGAGACGGGAATGAAGTTAAGCCGCAGCCAGCTGCCCGACCTTGCGGCGCTGCAAGCATTTGAAGCGGCGGCGCGGCATGGCAGCTTTACGCGCGCCGCACTGGAATTGAACCTGACGCAAAGCGCTGTCAGCCGGCAGATCAAGGATCTGGAAACCCAGCTGGGTATCGCGCTGTTTGAACGCGTGCGCCAGCGCATCGTCTTGTCGACCGCAGGCCAGCGACTGCGCCCCGAAATCGAGCGCCTGCTGGCGGGGCTGGAGCATCTGTCCCTGCGCGCCGCCAGCGGGCGCGACGTCACCGGACATCTGAGCATTGTGACCTTGCCCACCTTCGGCAGCCGCTGGCTGATACCGCGCCTGCCGGATTTTCTGGCGGCACATCCGGGGTTGCAGGTCAGTGTAACGGCGCGTCAGGGTGCGTTTGACCTGACAGAAGCGGGCATTGATCTGGCCATTCATTACGGCAAGCCCGTATGGCCGGGGGCAAGCTGCACCTATCTGTGCGCCGAAACAATGCTGGCTGTCGCCGCGCCCGCTGTCGTGACGGGCAACACATTGCCCGATAACCTGACATTGCTGCATCTTGAAACCCGTCCAATGCTGTGGCCGGAATGGCTGGGCGCGCAGGGCCAGCCGGTGGCGCGCGGTTTTCAGGGGCACCGTTTTGACCAGATTTCGCTGTTGATAGAGGCTGCTCTGGCAGGGATCGGGGCAGCCTTGTTGCCCAGCTACCTGATCGAGCGTGAATTGCAGGCGGGCGATCTGCGCGCCTTGACGGGCGGGTCGCTGCAAACAGATACGGCCTATTGGGTGGTGATACCCGATGCCAGCGCGTCGGACCCTGTTCCACTGGCCTTTCGTGACTGGATCAACGGGCAGGTTCGCTAGGGCGTGTTGCGCAAAAGTGGGAACCGGTTTTGCGCATAAAAACATGCAGAAACAATAACCTGTCAGCCGGAACTGCCAGCCCCCCGCATAACGGGGTGTTTTCTCCTGATCCGACACCGCCCCAAGGCGGATTCGCAGCATCGCGCGACGAATCTACAGGCGCGCATCGGCCATATGGAAGGCCTGCGCACCAAATTCATAGAACGCCCCTTTCAGGTGGCGCAGGGGCGTATCTTGCGGCTGGGTGGGCGGCAAGGGCAAGTCTTCATTCCCGCCCAGCAACCACATGGCAAGCGCGCGCCCGAATGCCGTGCCCGGCGCAATGCCCCGCCCGTTATAGCCGCAAACACACACCACACCGTCCGCCAGTTCGTGAAATCGGGGCAGGTGGTCATTGGTCATTCCGATGGTGCCGTGCCATTCATACTGGAAATCCACCGCGCCCAGTTGCGGGAATATCCGCGCCATGGCCCGCCGCGCCCACGCCCGATGAACCTGCGCACCACCATAGCGCAGCGCGCCCACAGACCCGAAGACCAGCCGGTTCTGCTGATCCATCCGGAACGATGTCAGCACTTGCCGTGTGTCCCATGCCCCTTGGCGCTGCGGCAGCACGGATTGGGCCAGCGCATCGGGCAGTGGCGAGGTGGCCAGATTGAAATACGGCAGGAACACCTGCTGTGTCCGGATCTGCGGCATAAGGTGGCGCGTATAGGCATCGGTTGCAAAGACCACCTTTTGCGCCGTGACCGCGCCCTGCGGTGTTGTGACCTGCCAGCCGCCGCCATCGGCGCGCATGCCAATCGCGGGCGCGCCGGTAAAAATACGCGCGCCCTGCCCGATTGCAGCTGCCGCCAGCCCGCGCACATACGCCAGCGGCTGAAGTGTCCCTGCACGTTTGTCCAGCAAGGCCGCCTGATACCGCGTTGTGCCCAGCCGCGCGGCAGTGGCGGGGCGGTCCAGCAATTCCACGGGTGCCCCCCGCCGCACCCACTGCGCGTGGCGCCGGGTCAGTTCCGTCACCCCTGCGCGGTCTGGGGCTGCATGCAATGTGCCTGCCTGCGTGGCTTCGCATGCGATGTCGTAGCGCGCGATAATGTCCCATACCAGTGACGGCGCGTCGCCAAGAAACGCGATCAAACGCTCGCCCCGGTCTGCGCCCAAGGTCGCGACCAGCGCATCAGGCATCACCCACATGCCCGCATTGACCAGCCCGACATTGCGCCCTGATGCCCCAAACCCGATATCCACCGCTTCCAGAACAACAACATCACTGCCCTGCCCGGCAAGATGCAGCGCTGTTGACAGCCCCGTATAGCCGCCGCCCACAACAACGACATCCGCCTGCGCCGCGCCAGTCAGGGGCTGCGTTGCGGGCGCGGGGGGTGCTGTTGCGTCCCATAGTCCATGACTGCGCGGGTCGCCTTGCATGACTGGGCCTTCCCCTCTGGTCTGCGTGTCAAACATACCGATACTGTGGCGGAACCTGCGACAATTCCAGCGCTGAGTGGGTCTGACATCATTCCTGGACGGAATACAGGGCTATGCGCCGGTCAGGCGACTGTCCAGCAACTCGCCGCGTTTGCTAAGCAAGGGATACCCGATCATCGCAAAGGATGTGTTCAGCGATTTGAACGCGCGCAGAAGTTCCAGATGGATCGCGCTGGTTTCAATGGATTCGGTCAATCCCTGACGCAGGCGTTCCAGATGGCGCGATTGCAGGTCGCGGGCGATATTGCGGACCTTTTCCTTCTCCTCGACCAGTTCGCGGGCAAGGCCCACATCCTCGGACATCAGAACAGCGATACCTTGCTGCACGTTGCGCAGGACAATATCGTGAAAATCTGCCAGCTCGCGCCAGCCATCCTCCGAGAAGTTCAGGCTTTCCAGCGACTTCCTGCGTGCAAGCTCGACCGCCTTGCGTGCAATCATATCCGCGCCCGCTTCCAGATTGATGGCTGTCGCGGATAATTCAAACGCACGGGTGCCAATATCCTCTTCGCCCTCGCGGTTGCGCACTTTTGCAAGATACATGCGCACCTCCAGTGACCGGCGTTCCACACGATCAAGGGCATCTTGCAGCTTCTGCGCAGACACATCGTCAAAATTCTCGAACAAGGGCAGAACCTGCCGCATCATGGTTTCTATCCGGCTGCCCATATCCACCAGTTCGCGCACGGCGCAGGCATATGCGCGGGCGGGCTGGTCCTGCACTGCCGGATCAAGCGAACTGCTGTGCAGTTCAGCCGCATTGGGGTTCGGCGCTTCCTGAACCAGCAGCGCTGTCATGCGTGTAATCGGCCCGACCAGCGGCAGGCACACTGCCAGCAGCACGGCATTGAACAACAGGTGCAAATGCAGCGCCTGCGCCCCCGCATCCGCGCCCAGCAGGTGAACGGGTATCTGCCCCGCGACGATGGCCCAAAGCACCAGAACCGCGCCCCCGCCGCGCAGCACAAGATTGGCCCAGATGACCCTGCGCACCGCCACATCCGATTTCAGCGTCAGCAAGAACGCAATCATGGCCCCGCCAAGATTGGCCCCCAGAACCATGGCAAAGGCCGCAACTGGTGGCAGTGCCCCTTGCGCGGCCAATGTCGCAAATAACAGCACTGCGGCAACGCTGGAATGCACCAGCCACGCGAAGGCCGCCGCCAGCAAAAAGGCGCTTATGGGATCATTGGCCAGATACAGCATGACGCCCCGCGCACCTGCGCTGTCGACCAGCGGCAGGCTGGCCTCGCGGATCAGGTCCAGCGACAGGAACACCAGCGCCAGCCCGATCATGATGCGCCCGATCTGGCGCAACCGTCTGCGTGAACTGCGCAGGAATATCAGGACACCGCCCAGTAACAGAATGGGCGTAACGCCCACCAGCCGCGAATTCAGGATCAGCGCAACCACCGCCGAGCCCAGATCGGCCCCCAGCACAATGGCCATCCCTGCCAAACTGCCAATCGCGCCCGCAGACACGAAACCGGCCATCAGCATGGCCACCGCGGTGGAGCTTTGCAGCAGCACCGCCGCCCCCGCCCCGCTGGCCGCCGCGGCGAAGCGGTTTGACGTGGATCTGCGCAACCACAGGCGCAATTGTCCGCCAAAGGCGCGTTCAAACCCCGTGCGCACCAACCGCACAGCCCAGATCAGCAGCGCTGCCGCGCCGGCCATGTTCAGAATAAAAAGAATGGGCGAGGTTTCCATGATATCCCGCTGGAAAAAGAAGTCCTTACCTTGATAGGCAAGGCACTAGAAGTCAAACGGGCCGTCCCCCATGAACAGCGGCTGTGCTGTCCAGCTGTCGTCAGGTCCGGTGTCCAAAAGGGCGTATCCAGTGGGGCCGGTCAGGAACCCCACACGCGCGTCAGTGCGTCTATCAAGGGCGAATGCGCTGCACAAGGACGGCGCGGTCACAACGCGGTGCGCGCCAATCCGGCCAAGGTAAACCCCATGCACATGCCCCGACACAAACGTGACCGGCTGGCAATTCGCGGGAATGGCGGCGGCCAGATCGTTGGTATTTTCCAGCCCGATATTGTCCATGAACCGGATGCCGGTGCGCAAGGGCGGGTGGTGCAGCGCCACAACCAGCGCCCGACCGCCCGCGCCTTGCAAGGCGTGGTTCAAGAATTCCAGACTGTCCGGCAGCAACCGCCCCGCGCCCTGCCCTTCGACCAGCGTATCAAGCCCGATCAGGCGGGTATCGGGCAGGTCCACGACCCAATCCACCAGCCCGGACGCGGGCATCCCGACCTGCCCCCCGAATGCTGCGCGAAACGCGCCACGGCTGTCATGGTTGCCCGGCACGGCATAGACAGGCAAACCAAACCGCGCCAGTTCATGCCGCGCCAGTTCATAGCTTTCCGCGCTGCCATCGTCGCTGATGTCACCTGTCACCAGAACCCCGTCCAGCGGGCCAATGGCGGGCATCTGTGCAAGTATCCGGTCCACGCCCGCGTGCAAGATCGCGCCGGTATCCAGCACACCGGAACACAATGATCCCGGCGCCATGACATGCAGGTCGGTCAGTTGCAGAAAACGCGCCATGATCTACTTGATCCCCGCGCGCAGGAAGGCCTGCACAAACTGGCGCTGGAACAGCAAAAACGCAATCAACAGCGGCGCAATCGACATGATGGTCGCGGCCGAGATGACCGAGATATTCACCCCGCTTTCGGGCGCACCAAACAGTGACAGCCCGACGGTCAGCGGACGTGTCGTCTCGGAATTGGTGACAATAAGGGGCCACAGAAAATTGTTCCAATGCGTGGACACCGACACCAGCGCATAGGCCAGATAGGTGGGCTTGGCCGATGGCACATAGACGCGCCACAACACACCAAACCAGCTGCACCCTTCAATGCGCGCGGCCTCGTCCAGTTCCTTGGGCACACTTTTGAACGCCTGCCGCATCAGGAAAATCCCGAACGCACTGGCCCAATAGGGCGTGCCGATCCCGAACACAGTGTCAAACATGCCCAGCCGCGACACCATGGCGTAATTCTCGACGATCAGCACCTCTGGCAGGATGAAAAGCTGCAATAAAACGATGATGAACAGCACATCCCGCCCCGGAAACTGGAACTGCGCAAACGCATAGCCTGCCAGCGTGGTCACCACCAACTGCCCGGCAAGCACAACAGTCACCAGCAGGAACGTATTAAAGAAATACCGCAACCACGGCGCCCCGTTCCAGGCAGTGCGGAAATTGTCCAGCGTCCATGCACCCGCAAGGTTGAAATTCACCGCATCCGATGTGGAGTGGAACGCCGCCCACACGGCAAACAGCAGCGGTGCAATCCACACGATGGCAAGGGTCCACGCCCCGAACGTGTCCAGCGCCAAAGTCAGGCGGGGCCGGAAGCTGCGCTTGGGGGCCATGACATATAGGGGTGTCTGACCGGATTTAACTGCATCGCTCATTGGTAATGTGTCCTGCGGTCCAGAATGATGAACTTGATCGCTGCGGTAATACCCAGCACGGCCAGCACCATGACCGTCAGCGCAGCCGCCTGCGGCCTGTCAAAATAGGAGAATGCCAGTTCCCAGATGTAGTACAGCACCAGTTTCGACGCATCCGACGGCCCGCCCTTGGTCAATATGAACAAATGATCAATCAGTTTCACGGAATTGATCAGGGCATTGACGGCCACGAAAATGGTGGTGGGCATCAGCAGTGGCAGCACAATCCGGCGGGTATAGGTCCAGCGGCTGGCCCCTTCGATATCGGCAGCTTCCTTCAGGTCCGGCGGAATTGTTTGCAGCGCCGCCAGATAGAAGATCATGAAGAAACCGGCCTCTTTCCAGATGGTCACGATGATCACCGCCCAAAGTGCGGTTTCCGGACGCCCCAGCCAGTTGACGGACCCGAACCCGAACAACGCGCCAATCTGGTCCAGCACCCCAAGGCCCGGCGTATAGAAGAACAGCCAGATATTCGCCGCCGCGATCATCGGCAGGATTGTGGGCGTGAAAAAGGCGGTGCGCACAAAACCGCGTGCGGGAATCTTGGAATTGGCCCAAAGCGCCATGGCCAGCGCGATGATGATCGACACAGGAATTGTCACCCCCGCATAGATCAGGTTGTTGACGACAACTTTGGAAAAGGTGGGGTCGGCAAACAGCAGGTCGTAATTGCCCGCGCCCACAAATTCCGACGGGTTGCGCCGTGTGCCCCGCGAAAACAGGCTTGACCAGAAGGTCATCGCGGACGGGATGAACGCAAACAAAGACAGCAGGATCAGCGCAGGCGACAGCAGCATCCAGCCATACATGATGCGGCGGCGGCGCTCGTATCTTGCAAGATCATTCATGCTATGACTCCGGACGAAAACCGCACCCGCTGGGCGCTGGCAGGACAAAGCGACGGGGGGCGCAACTTGCGCCCCCCATCAGGGGAGGATTAGCGGTAAGGGGTCAGAAGCCGGTCGGCGATGGCTTGCGCCTGTGCCAGTGCATCCGCAGGCGCGGCAGAACCTGTCAGTGCGGACTGGATTGCCGTGTTCAGCGCATCACGCACCCGCGCCCCTTCATAGGTGGACAGTTCCGCCACCGAATACTCCAGCTGGTCGCGTGCGACAATCGCGGGCGGGAAATCTTCGGCATAGGCGCGCAGCACATCCGTTTCATAGGCCGCAGGGCTGACACCCACATAGCCTGTGGCAATCGACCATTGCGCGGCGCGCTCCGGATCGGTCAGGAACCGGATCAGCGTCAGGGCAGCGCGATATTCGTCATCGCTGGCCCCTTCAAACAGATAGAAGTTGCCGCCCCCTGTGGGGGAACCGGGACGCACCTTCTCGGGCAGCATGGCAACGCCGAAATCGAAGCTGGCCTCATCGCGCACAGCGGTCAGGTTGCCGGTGGTGTGCCACATCATCGCGGTCTGCCCCTCCAGGAACGCCTGACGCAATGTGCCCCATTCGACTGTCCCCGATGGCATGATGTCATGCTCTGCCGACAGTGAAACCCAGTATTCCAGCGCCTCCACCACGGCGGGGTCGTCGAAATATGTCTCGGTGCCGTCACCGTTCATCAACTCCATCCCGTTCTGCGTGGCCAGCGCCTGAAACATCCAGTAAGGATAGCCGGTGGACGGGATCATGATGCCGTAAGGGCCGGTTTCGCGCAGCGCCAGTCCCATGCTGACCAACTCGTCCCAGTTGGCGGGCGGCGCTTCCGGATCAAGGCCCGCTGCGCTGAACATGTCCTTGTTGTAATAGGCCACGATGGTCGAGCGCTGGAACGGTACGCCCCATGTCTGCCCGTCGATCTGGCCGTTTGCCATCAGGCCCGGATAGAAGCTGTCCAGCCATGCGCGTTCTTCATCGGTTTCCAGAACATCATCGAAAGGAATGATCATTTCCTGTTCAATCAGATCCAGCGCATCGATGGAAAACAGCACCGACAACGGGGCCGAGTCGCCCGATGAAATCGCCGACAGAACCCGCACGCGGGTGTCATCATAATTGCCTGCATAGATGGAATTGACGCGTATTTCCGGGTGGGCCTCGTGGAATTCGGCAATCAGCCCGTCGACCACCTGCGTCAGCGCACCGCCGACAGCAATGGGGTAATACATGGTCAGTTCGGTTTGTGCGCTGGCAGGCAGCGCAGTCAGTGCTGTCGCACCGGCCAGCAGCGTGGCAGTCAGGGTATGGCGTGTCATGGTAGTTCCTCCCTTTGGGTTGAATGTATCACCGCCACAAGGCGTGGCAGCGAAATGGGGCTAACGCGGCAGTCTGTAGCCCGTGTTCTTGTCAAACGCGTGAAGGTTCGCCAGATCAAACGTCAGGCCGGCCGCCTCCCCGACCGATCTGCGCACTTCGCCCGGCAGGCGCACTGTCAATCCGCTTGTGCCGGGGACATCGAAGCTCAGGAACGTCTCGGACCCCATATACTCGCAATGGGTGATCACCGCCTGCAACAGGCCCTCGCCTGCCTGTGTCAGGTCCAGATGTTCGGGCCGGACGCCATACACCGCATCCAGTCCGGCACTGGCCAGTCCGGCAGGCATAATTTCTGCATCTATGAAGGCCATGGGCGGGCTGCCGACAAAGCCCGCGACGAAGGTACTGGCGGGGGTTTCATACAGCTCGACCGGTTTGCCCGCCTGCTCGATCCGGCCTTCCTTCATCAGCACGACCATATCGGCCATGCTCATGGCTTCGGTCTGGTCATGGGTGACATAGATCACCGTCATCCCCAGATCGCGCTGCAACTTCTTGATGTCACGCCGCACGGAATGGCGCAGTTTCGCGTCCAGATTGGACAGGGGTTCATCCATCAGGCACAGCGGATGGCCCGCAACAATGGCGCGCGCCAGCGCAACCCGCTGGCGCTGGCCGCCCGAAATCTGGCCGGGTTTGCGCTTTTCCAATCCGGTCAGGCCGGTCATTTCCAGTGCCTCGGCCAGCTTCTTGCGCTGCTCGGCACGGGGCACACGGCGCACTTTCAGGCCGAACAGCACATTTTCCGCCACGTCCAGATGCGGAAACAGCGCGTAGGACTGGAAAACCATCGACAAGCCACGCTCGGCGGCAGGGCTGGCGGTTACGTCGCGCCCGCCGATGATAATTCTGCCACTGTCAGGCACTTCCAGCCCCGCCAGCAGGCGCAGCGTGGTCGACTTGCCGCACCCAGACGGACCCAGCAACGCCACAAAGGACCCGCGCGGAATGGACAGTGAAATATCCTCGACCCCAAGCTGGCCGTTCCAGCGCTTTTCAACGCTTTCGACATGAACGAAAGGGTCAGTCATTCCATCTCTCTTTCTTCTGAAAACACAATCCGGTCCCCCAGAGCCTCGATCAGCGGTGCGAAGGGTGCGGCGGGCGGGCGGTCACAGATCACATGGTCCACTTCTGTGATGGCGCAGCCAATGGACGGGGCATGGCGCCCGAATTTGCTGCGGTCGATCACCAGAACCGATGTTTGCGCATTCTGGCGCATCCGTTCCGATGCGCGCACCTCGGCCTGATGAAATTCCGACAGGCCGCCATCAATATCGACACCGGCGGTACCGAACACCGCATATTCAGCGCGGTAACGACCAAAGAAAGACACCACTTCTTCACCGATGAAATCACGGTCGGGCAGCCGCAATTCCCCCCCCGGCAGGATGATCCTGTTCGAGACTTCCTCGCTCAGGGTCATGGCCGCGCTCAGGTTGTTCGTAATGACGGTCAATTCGCGGCGACGATGCAAGGCGCGCGCCACACTCAGCGCGGTTGACCCGATAGACAGAAACAGCGTTGCGCCATCAGGGATCATTCCTGCGGCCACCTCGGCAATGGCGCGCTTGCCCACAAGATTGGTGCCCGCGCGCTGGTCAAACGGCGTGTTCAGCCGGTCCTCGGCCAGCTCAATGCGCCCGTGGACGCGGCGCATGGTGCCATCGTCGCATAACGTGTCCAGATCGCGGCGGATGGTCTGCATGGAAACGCCCAGCATGTCCGCCAGCGCACCCACGCTGATGCCGCCGCGTTCCTGAACAACCTGCTGGATAAGGTCGCACCGTCTGATTTTCTTTGACGCCATGATAACCCTGTTGCTTTGTTGCAAACAATACATATGCAAAACAACAAAGCAACAAAATTTGATGCCGAAATGCGCAATTTTCCGAAAACACGTCCGGAAAAGGGTGTTTCATAAAGATTTTACGACCGCCAAGCCGAATAACGCAGCAGAAGAACAACCCATTTTGTCTTTTTGTTGCTTTTTCTTTTCATCTTGATGCAGAACCGCTATGACAGCAGGAACCAGCGAACCAAGAAGGCACGTCGCGCGCATGAATGATGTATCAGGCATTTTTAACCGTTATGAGACAATCCGCCATCGCATGCCGCAAGCCCGATTTGGCACCGCCACCGGCAAGCTGGACTCGCTGATGGACATTGCGCAGGATGCCGATGCCTTCGTCTTTGACGCTTATGGCGTTCTGAATATTGGCGAAACCCCTATTGCAGGCGCGGCGCAGCGGCTGGACCAGTTGCGCGCAGCAGGCAAGGAAATTCGCATTCTGTCGAATGCCGCCAGTTACAGCCATCCGGCCGCCGTTGAAAAATTTGCCAAATTGGGCATGAACGTCACCCCGAACGAGATTGTCACAAGTCGTGACGCGGCAATTTCCGGCCTTGGGGCTGGGCTTTGGGGCTGCATCACCGCCCCGCATGACGACCTTGCCGATATTGATGCCAGGGTTTGCAGGCTGGACAAGAGCCCGCTTGATTATGATCGGGTGGACAGTTTTCTGTTTCTGTCCTCGGCGGTGTGGACAGACACGCATCAGGACATCCTGACACACAGCCTGCGCCGGAACCCGCGTCCGGTCATCGTTGCGAATGCCGATCTGGTGGCCCCGCGCGAAGGGGGGTTTTCGCTGGAGCCGGGACATTATGCGCATCTTCTGGCCGATGCCGGCCTTGGGAAAATGACCTTTTTCGGCAAACCCTTTCCACAGGTCCACCAGATGATCGAAGCCACCTTGCCAGACACCCCACGCGACCGGATTGTCATGTGCGGCGACACGCTTCATACCGACATTCTTGGCGCTGCCGCGCGCGGGTGGCGCACTGTTCTGGTCACCCGTGACGGGCTGTTCGCAGGAACAGACACGGATGTATACTGCAAACGCAGCGCCATATATCCGGACTGGCGGACCGAACGCATTTGAACACTGACGCAGCCTATATGCGATGGGCGCAGGGCAGCACCGCATCAAATATCGTCCCTTCGCCCTGTGCAGACCGTATCAAAAGCCTGCCACGATGCCTGCTCAGAATATGTTTGACAATCGCCAGCCCCAGCCCTGTGCCACCGCTGTCGCGGGATCGCGCCTTGTCCACACGGTAAAAGCGTTCGGTCAGACGCGGAATGTGGACGGGATCGATACCTTCGCCATAATCACGGATACTGACACGCAAAACCGGCCCGTCAAACCCCGGCATGGCGGCCATTTGCTGCGCTGACAATTCTATCCGGCCACCACTGGACCCGTATTTCAGCGCATTCTCGATAAGGTTGTGAAACACCTGAACAAGCTGGTCATAATCGCCGGGGATATCATCAAGGGTGTCGGGCACCTGATAGGACACCACAAGCTGGGCGGCTTCAATCTGGGGGCGCAGCGCCGCCAGCGTGGCTTTCAGAACCATGTCTATCGAAACGGGCGTGCGCGGGCGTATCTTTTCCGCGGCTTCAACGCGGCTAAGGGACAAAAGATCCGCAACAAGACCTGTCATACGCTCGGACTGGCTGGCCATGATGGCCAGAAATTCTGCGCGCGCAACCGGATCATCACCTGCCGGTCCCTGCAATGTCTCTATAAACCCCGAAAGCACCGTCAAAGGAGAGCGCAACTCGTGGCTGACATTGGCCACGAAGTCGCGGCGCTGCGCTTCGGCCGCTTCAATGTCGGACACATCGCCCAAGGACAGCACAACCGTGCCATCCCCGACATGGCGTGCGATCACATGCCACACTGTTTCCCGACTGCCCGAGCTGGACGTGAAATTCGCGCTGCCCTGCTGCGCACCATCCAGTACCCGTTCCAGCATTCCGGCAACTTCCGGCTGGCGCAGATGGGCGCGGATTTGCGCGCCCGCAATGCGCGCGCCAAACAGGTCTGTAGCAGGCGGGTTTGCCTTCACAACGCTGCCTGCCATATCAACCAGCAAAACCGGATGTGGCAGGGCCGCGATCAGCGCAGTGGTCGCCGCGTCATACATGACACTGTTATCCGAACCGGCCTGTCACATAGTCATTCGTTCGTGACTTCTGCGGGTTGGTGAAAACCGTGTCCGTGTCCCCGTATTCGATCAACCGGCCCAGATACATGAACGCGGTATTGTCCGAGACCCGCGCGGCCTGTGCCATCGAATGCGTCACCATGACAATGGAATAGGTGCCCTTCAGTTCTTCGATCAGTTCCTCAATGCGGGCTGTGGCGATGGGGTCAAGGGCGGAACAGGGTTCATCCATCAACAGCACTTCGGGGTCCGATGCGACGGCGCGCGCGATGCACAAGCGTTGTTGCTGCCCACCCGACAGGCCCAGCGCGCTTTCCTGCAGACGGTCCTTCACCTCTTTCCACAGGGCGGCCTGTTGCAGCGCGCGTTCTACTGTTTCATCAAGGATGGATTTCTTGGTGATCCCATCAACACGCAACGGATAGGTAATGTTGTCATAGATCGACATGGCAAAAGGGTTGGGCTTCTGAAACACCATGCCCATGCGTTTGCGCAGCGCGATCACATCAACGCCACGCGCGTAAATGTTGAACCCGTCAACAGTGATCTGGCCTTCGATCTTCAGCCCGTCCACCAGATCATTCATCCGGTTCAGACAGCGCAGCAATGTCGACTTGCCACATCCTGACGGGCCGATCAGTGCAGTCACCTGCCCTTTCTGCACTTCAAGATTGCAGTCAAACAGGGCCTGCGATTCACCGTACCACAGGTTGAAATCCTTGATATCCAACGCAGGGCCATCGGGGCTTTTCTTGACGTGATAGGCGGTCGGTTCAAATTCTATGGTGTCGTTCATGTCTGCAGCCTCAGAACTGGCCAGTTGCGTATTTGCGCTTCAGGCGATTGCGGATGATGATGGCAGTGGCGTTCATGGCGACAATCAGCGCCAGCAACAGCAACGTGGTTACGAAAACCATGGGCTTGCCGGCTTCCGAATTGCGCGACTGGAACCCCACATCGAAGATATGGAACCCCAGATGCATGAAGCTGCGATCAAGGTGAATGAAGGGATAGAACCCGTCGATAGGCAAGGCTGGGGCTAGTTTCACAACCCCCACCAACATCAGGGGTGCCACCTCGCCCGCGCCGCGCGCCATGGCCAGAATCATGCCGGTCATGATACCCGGCAACGCCTTGGGCAGCACCACATAGCGGATGGTCTGCCATTTCGACGCCCCGCAGGCCAGTGACCCTTCGCGCATGGAACGCGGCACAGCCGCCAGCGCTTCCTCGGTCGCCACAATCACGACAGGCACGGTCAGCAGCGCCAGCGTCAGCGACGCCCACAGAATGCCCCCCTTGCCGAATGTCGGGTTGGGCAGGCTTTCGGGATAGAACAACTGGTCAATCGTGCCGCCCATTGTGTAGGCAAAGAACCCCAGACCGAACACGCCATAAACAATAGACGGAACACCGGCCAGATTGTTGACGGATATGCGAACAATCGACGTCACCCGCCCCTGTTTGGCATATTCGCGCAGGTATAGCGCCGTAATCACACCGAACGGGGCCACGAAAACCACCATCAGCAGTGTCATGGCGACCGTCCCGAAGATGGCGGGCAGAACACCGCCTTGGGTGTTCGCCTCGCGCGGTTCGGCGGACACAAATTCCCACCAGCGCGATACATAAATACCGATCTTGTCGGCGATCCCGATTGTGTTGGCAGGGTAATAGCGCACGATCTGGCTGATTTCGGGGGTGATCTGGCGGCCACCCACCTCTTCCAGCGTGACGGTATAGCGGCGGTCATTTGCGCGAATCTCATTCACGCGGGCCTGCAATTCCTGAAATTCCGCCTGCAATTCGGCAATCCGCGCCTGCGAGTCCGCCACACTGGCCGCTGCCGCCTCCTCGCCCTGACGCAACATCGCGCGGCGCTGGTTCAGACGTTCGCGTTCGATCTGGAAGTTCAGCGCGCCAATTTCACGGCGTTCAAGATTGCGGATTTCCGTAAAGCGCTGGCGAGCGGCGCGCTGTTCGCGCCTTAGCACATTCGCATCATAGGCCATTTCCTGCCCGTCGATGGTCATGCTGGCAATACGCCCCACGAACACGCCCCATGTCTGGCGCTCGAAATAGTAGAAATCCTCGGGGCGGGTGACATTCGCGGTCTCGAAATCCGCAACCCATTGAAAGTCATCGCCGTAAATGTCGAAATTCGCGGTTTGATACAGGGTGCGGTAGGCAAAGCCGTCATTGTCCTCGACCTCGGCGCGCTGGTCTTCGGACAGGCGCGGCAGGTCGGGCCGAAAGATGGTGCCGCGCCGTTCCACACCGGCGATCACCGTGCCGTCCGTCAGTTCCACACGGTCGATGGGTTTGGGCCAGAAGGTGGTTGCGCCGTTATACAGCACCACCATCAAAAAACCGGCAATCAGAATGATCCCCAGCGCCAGCGCGCCGCCGAACCCCCACAGCGCAGGTTCCCCCAGCGCCGACAGGTCTGCGGAATAGCGCCTGCGGTTGCGCGGCTTCACTGCGTCGCGCGCGGCAATACCAGCAAGTCCGGCAGCACCGGAAGCAGGTGGTTGTTGTTCGTTCAAGCTGGTCATATCTATCCCCAAGCCCCAGGGTTACAGATTGAAGGCGCGCTTGCGGAAGCGCTGGCGGATCAACTCCGCGCCTGTATTGATAATGAAGGTCATGACAAACAGCGTCAGCGCGGCAAGGAACAGGACACGGTAATTCGTGCCATCCTTCACGGCCTCCGGCAGCTCAATCGCGATATTCGCCGACAAGGTGCGCAGACCTGAAAAAATGTTCCATTCCATGATGGGCGTGTTGCCTGCCGCCATGACCACAATCATGGTTTCGCCCACAGCGCGCCCCATGCCCATCATCACCGCCGAAAACACACCCGATGCGGCGGTCGGCAGAATGACCCAGCGCGCGGTCTGCCACGGTGTCGCCCCGCAGGCCAGTGACGCCGCACGCAAATGGCCGGGAACGGAATTCAGCGCATCTTCGGCCAGCGTATAGATGTTGGGGATTACCGCGAACGCCATGATGAACCCCACCACCAGCGCATTGCGCTGCTGATAGCTGTCGATGAAACTGCCGCGCGGGTCATAGCCGATGGCGGTCAGGCCCAGCGCCACAAGCAACGACAGCGCCATCGCCAGACCCAGAAGCACAATCCAGCGCACCGCATCCACCATACCCGCGCGCGACCGGTCCAACCCTGAAATCAGGTCGCGGTAATGGTGACCGAACTGTTTGCGGAAGGTCCACGCCGTAACGAAATAGGACAGGGGCAGCAGGATCAGGAACATGAACGGCGTGCCGGTTCCAATGCGCCCTGTCGTCCATTGCTTGAAATCGCCATAAAACAGCACCCGCTCCAGTGATGCGCCCAGTTGGGCGGCGATCCATGCCGTGATCAGGATGGACAGCCCCATCAGCGTGAATTTAGGAAACCCGTCATATTTCAGCGCCGTCTGCGCCGGTAATGTCTGCCAGACGAACGCACCAATCATCAGGCCCATGGGCAGCGCGAAGAAGCCCAGCAGGACAGCGCCGATCCATTCCTCGACCAGTGGTGCCAGCACCAGTGCGGCGATAAAGCCCAGAACCACGGTGGGCAGGGATTCCATCATCTCCATCATCGGCTTGACGGTGCCGCGCACGCGCTTGTCCACGAATTCCGATGTATAGATCGCAGCCATCAGCGCAATCGGCACGGCAAAGATCATGGCGTAAAACGCGGCCTTGAACGTGCCGAAGATCAGCGGCACCAGCGAATATTTCGGTTCCGACAGGTCGGTTCCGGCTGTGGACTGCCAGATGAATTCGGGCTGGCCATAACCTTCGTACCAGATTTTTCCGAACAGCACCTTCAGCGTCACTTCAGGGTGGCGCTGGGTGTACTGCCATGCTTCGAATTCCGCGCTGTCATTGACAAGCAAAACACCGTCAGAACGCGGGAACAACATGGCCTGGGTATCTGCCGTCAATTCGCCCGAACGTGCCAACTGGAACAGAACCTGATCGGATGTGGAATGGTAAACCCAGACATTGCCCGCCGCATCGGTGGCGACAAATTCCTTGGAGCGCTGCGCTTCTGACAGGTCGATTACGCTGGCAGGCATGGGCGCATGCACCCGTGCACGCACCATTTCGCGCCCGTCCGTCGTGGCGCTGGTGCCTGTTTGCAGGCGGAACCATACGGCAATCCCGCCATCATCCGTGCCCACGACCAGCGCATCCTCTGCGGTCAGGAACGTAAGCGCGGTAACGCCGACACCGTCATCGGCCACGCGGCGGCGTTCGGCCATCGACGGCGCATCCATGTTGCGCAGGTCATAGCGGTAAATGAACCCCGCATCGGTGGCGACAATCGCGCGGTCACCAGTTCCCGACATCAGAATGCCGGTGATCGTTTCATCCGCACCTATACCCAAGGGGGGCAACTCGGTTGTCGTGGTCGTGACCGTCTCATCGCCCGTCATCATGTTGATCTGCACGCGCGACTGGCTGACACGCACCTGACCGGCGGCATCGACAGTCGCAAAGGCAATGGTCGGGCGTTCGACCGTGCCGCCAATGCGGTAATCAATCGCAATGATCGGCTGGTCCGAAATCTGATCGACCGAGGTTAATTCGTTCACCGCGGAATTGGTTCGGAAATCGCCCGTCCCCACCTGCGTATAGACAAAGCCGTCCAGCATCTGGTCGCGCGCATCAATCCGCGTCAGGCCCACAGGCATGCGGTTGCGTGATGTGGCCGTGCTGGTGAACCCGACTGTGGCAAAACGGACCGACCCGTCATTGAAACCGAAGGCCACGCGGTCGCGTTCCAGCGTGCCGGCCACAGATGTCACTTCCGCACCGTTGAAGTCCAGCACCTCGCGCGCGACCTCTGTTCCGGTGGGAATGTGAAAGGTCAGCGCGGTTCCCCCCGCATCCACAAGCGTGCCAAGCGTCTGGAATTCGTCACCATTTACCCAGAACACCTGTTCGGGCAGGTCAAGCTGGTGGCGCACATTCCCATCGACGGACCCGCCCGCCATAAGCGGCGCCACGACGCGAAACAGGAATACCATGATTCCCAGAACCGCAACGATAACCATCAAACCGCCAACAGTGATAATACCACCCGCCAGTTTCTCGCCAAGGACCACACTGGTCCGCGTCGTCATGCGTCTTTTTCGTGCCGCTGCGCCGCGTTCGCTGGTGGTGGGGGCAGTATCGCTCATGTTGCGTTCCATCACATTGAAAACAAACAAAGGGCGAGGCGGCACAGGCCGCCCCACCCAATTTCATCAGGCCCTTACTTCAGGCCAAATGCTTCAAGATCCAGATCGGCGATGCGTGCGGTGACCGGGAAGAAACCGGCACGAACCACATCTGCCTGACCTTCCTGGCTGTAGACGTAGCGCACGAATTCAGCGCGCAGCGGCTCCATCTCGGCATTGGGGTCGACGTTCATGTAAACATACAGGAAGCGTGCAATCGGATAGGTGCCTTCCGGTGCATCGTCGGTGGAATAGCAGTTGCCATCATCGCCGCGAATTTCCAGCGCGCGCACATCTGCTGTGCCGTAGCCCACACCCGAATAACCGATGCCGCCCAGATCGGCTGCAACACCCTGAATCACGGTCGATGAGCCGGGCTGTTCGCGCACTTCGGGGCTGTAATCGCCGCCAAACAGCGCGACATCCTTGAAGTAGCCATAGGTGCCCGAAGCCGAGTTGCGGCCGTAGGTGGCAATCGGACGATCCGCCCATTCGCCTTCTGCGCCGACTTCACCCCATGTGGTGATCGGGGCATCTGCACCACCTGCGCGGGTCGATGAGAAGATCGCATCGATCTCCTGCAATGACACACAGGTCACAGGGTTATCGCGGTGCACGAAAACACCAATGGCGTCAATCGCGCCGCGCATCGGGATCGGCGGATAGCCGTAACGTGCTTCGAATTCTTCGATTTCAGATCCGCGCATCGCACGCGACATCGGGCCGAACTGGGCTGTGCCTTCGACCAGCGCGGGCGGGGCTGTGCCCGAACCGGCACCCTGAACCTGCACGGCAACATTCGGATAGAAGCCGCGGAAGCCTTCGGACCACAGGGTCATCAGGTTGTTCAGCGTGTCAGACCCGATCGAGGTCAGGTTGCCGGACACACCTGAAGCAGGCTCATATGCAGGCAGGTTGGGGTCAACATTCTGGGCAGACGCCATGCCAGCCGACAACGCCAGGGCAGAGACTGCAAGGGGAAGTGAAAAGGAAATGCGCATAAAACGGTCCTCTGGGTTTGCCCCATCGGGGCGGTTTGACAACATCGCCCTGATATGACCCGCTTGTAACGGGATTATGACATTTGCCGTCATGCGGAATTAATCATCTTTCACGGTATTTTGCGGCGGCCATAATCCGGTAGCCTGCCGGCCGTATCGTCGCTAATGTCACCACAAACCACAGATTTGACTGGAGGAAATCATGACAGCATTCGGCAAAAGCCAGTCCGTCCCCCGCCGAGAGGATACGCGCCTGCTGACCGGTACGGGCCGTTTCATGGACGATTCGGCCCCGAAAGATGCGCTGCACGCGGTATTTTTGCGCGCACCCGTCGCACATGGCCGAATCCTGTCGCTGGATCTGTCGGCGGCACAAACCGCCCCCGGCGTTCATGCTGTGCTGGACACGGACGCGCTGCACGCCGCTGGCCTGACACAGCCCATGCAGGCCAGTTTGCGCACGAATCGCGATGGCAGCACAGGGGCGAACCCGCCCCGCCCCCTGCTGGCCCGCGACCGCGTGACCTTCGTAGGCGAGGCGGTGGCGATGGTCGTGGCCGACACCCCCGCACAGGCCCGCGACGCGCTGGAATTGATCGAACTGGATATTGCCCCCCTGCCCCCGCATCTGGACCTTGCGCCGGGGGGGCCGGGAATCCACCCCCAAGCACCTGACAACATCGCCTATGACTGGGCCGTGGGGGATGAAAGCGCCGTTCAGGCCGCTTTTGAACAGGCCGCGCACCGGATCGCCATTACGGTGGACCAACCCCGCCTGCTTGCGGCATCGATGGAACCGCGCGGGGCCTATGCGGAATGGGACGGCACACGGCTGCATTTCTGCTTTGGCGGGCAGGGCGTGTGGGTCATGAAGGAACGGCTGGCAAAGATGCTGGGCCTTGCGCCGCAGGATGTGCGCGTCACAACCCCCGATGTCGGCGGCGGTTTTGGCATGAAGGGCATGCCCTATCCGGAATATTTTGTCATTGCCCACGCCGCCAAGGCGCTGGGGCGTCCGGTCAGATGGGCACCCGACCGGTCTGACGCCATCGTGTCGGACAATGCAGGACGCGATTTGCGGTCGCATGCAGAACTGGCGCTGGATGCGGACGGGCGTATTCTGGGCTACCGCGTGGAAAACTGGTCCAACCTTGGCGCGTGGAATTCCGAATTCGCCCAAGGCATCCAGTCACAACTGTTTTCGATGGTCGCGACAGGGGCCTATGACATTCCGGCGGCCTTTATCCACAGCCGCGGCATATACACCAACACCACACAGGTTGACGCCTATCGCGGCGCTGGCAGGCCGGAAGCGATTACCGTTCTGGAACGCCTGATGGACAAGGCCGCGCGCAAATTGGGACTGTGCCCCTTTGCCCTGCGCGCGCGCAATTTCATCGCGCCCGACGCCTTCCCGCATGCCACAGTGGCGGGCGACCGGATTCACGAAGGCGAATTCGCGCGTCTGCTGGAGGACGCGCGCGAACACGCCGATGTGGCTGGCTTCCCCGCGCGGCGCGCGCAAAGCAAGGCACGCGGGCGCAAACGCGGTCTGGGCCTGTGCTATTATATCGAAAGCATCATGGGCAACCCCGTCGAGGATGCGGAAATCGCCTTCAATGACGACGGAACCGTGTCCCTGATGATCGGCACGCAGTCAAACGGGCAAGGGCATGAAACCGTGTTCGCGCAATTCCTGTCCGACCGCACAGGCATTCCCCTTGACGCGATCCATGTGGTTCAGGGCGACAGCGACCGTATTGCCAAAGGGGGCGGCACGGGCGGGTCGCGTTCGGTCACTGTGCAGACCAATGCGACATTGGCCACAGTGGGGCAAATGGTGGCTGCCTTCACCGATTTTCTGAAACCCGAACTGGGCGACGATGTGGGTTTCGATGATGGCAGCTTCCGCGCGCCGGGGTCGAACCGCACGCTGACCCTGATCGAAGCCGCCGATCTGGCGCGAAGTCAGGGGCGGGCGGATCTGCTGCAACATGCAGGCAGCGCCAAACTTGACGCGCGATCCTACCCCAACGGCGCCCATCTGGCCGAAGTGGAACTGGACCCCGAAACAGGTGCGCTTCAGGTCCTGAATTACACGGCCGTGGATGATTTCGGTAACCTGCTGAACCCGCAACTGGTGCAAGGGCAGGTTCACGGCGGCATTGCCCAAGGGCTGGGACAAGCCATTTGCGAACAGGTTGTGTTCGACGATCAGGGCCAGCCCCTGACGGGCAGTTTCATGGATTACGCCATGCCGCGCGCATCAGACATGCCGCCCATCCGGTTCCATTCCGTGCCAGTTCCCGCCAAGGGCAACCCGCTGGGCCTGAAAGGCTGCGGGGAAGCGGGCACAGTGGGGGCCATTGCTGCCATAGTGAACGCGGTGCAAGACGCGCTGGGACCAGAAGCGGGCACAGATGTCCAGATGCCGCTGACGCCAGAACGCATCTGGCGTTTGTGCCAGACGGCCAGCGCCTAAGAAAATGCCGCGCCCTTCGGCATGAAGGACGCGGCATTTCCCACTTAACGAATGCTGCTATTTCCCGCGCCGTGGCGCATCGCGCCCGCCAGCGCGCGGACCTGCACCCGGTTTGCGCGGCTTGCGCGCATCCGCTTTGGCCATGCCGGGCGGGACAAAACGCTTGGAACTGTCGCGCGCATCGGCGGGCGCAGAAGCGGGGCGGCCCTTCGGCTTGCCATCCGGTTTTTGCCAGCTTTTGCCCGCAGGTTTCGGCGCAGGATCAAATCGATCTGCCTTGTCCTTGCCGCGCGGGGCGGGTTTGGCACCATGCGACTTGAAACCGGCCGAACGCGCTTCTGCCCCGCCTGCCGCGCGCGGCGGGCGTTTTGCATCCCCGCCTGTGGCGGGTTTGGCCTTATGGCGCGGTTTACGCTCGCCCTGCGGGGGGGCGGCGTCATAGGCGGGTTTCGCCCGTGGCGCGGGCGCGGCTGCATCAGGGTCATAGGCCGGCTTGGCGCGCGGGGCAGCAGGCGCGGCGTCATAGGCGGGCTTGGCGCGCGGCTTGGCTTCCGGCTTCGGGCTGGCCGCGCGGTCGCTGCGCGCCAGCCCCGCTTCGCGCGGCTTGGGCTTCGCGTCAAAGCCGCGGTCGCGATTGTCGCGCGGCTTTCTGGCGCCATCTCTGGCCCCGTCGCGCGGCCTGTCGCCGGATGGCGGACCGTCCGCCGCGCGTGCGGTTACGCCATCTTCGAGCACGCCATCCGGCCCAAGGGCCGCAAGAAAGCCCGCGGCGCTGCTTTCTGCAATTTCAACCAGCGTTTCATTATTCTGCACCCGAATGGCGCCAATGGCCGCTTTCTCCAGATTACCAGCGCGGCACAGCAAGGGCAGCAACCAGCGGGCCTCGGCGCGGTCATCGCGGCCAACCGACAGTGAAAACCACCGGCTTGGACCGAATTCACGGTGCTCGCGCGCGGCTGGCTTGCTATCGGGGGCGCGCAATTCTTCAGGCGCGGCATGGCGGGACTGATACAGCCGCAGATAGGCCGCCGCGATCACATCAGGGGCGTGCAAGCCCAGCAGTTTTTCGGCAAAGGCCGCCTGTTCGTCTGTCACCGGCTCCGACCACAGGGGGTCTGACAACAGCCGTTCCTCATCCTTGCGCAACACATCCTCGACCGACGGGGCAACGGTCCATTCCGCCGAAATCTTGGCCCATTTCAACAGGCGCTCGGCCTTACCCACAGCTTTGGGCGGGACGATCAGCGCGGAAATGCCCTTGCGACCCGCGCGGCCCGTTCTGCCCGAACGGTGCAGCAGGCTTTCGGTATTGGTGGGCAAATCCGCATGGATCACCAGATTCAGGTTGGGCAGGTCAATCCCGCGCGCGGCCACATCGGTGGCCACACAAACCCGCGCGCGCCCGTCGCGCATGGCTTGCAATGCATGCGTCCGCTCGGTCTGGCTAAGTTCGCCCGACAGGCTGACCGTGGACAACCCGCGATTGGCCAGACGCGCGGTCAGGTGGCTGACGGCGGCGCGGGTGTTGGCAAACACAATCGCGCTTTGATCTTCGTGAAACCGCAGCAGGTTGAAAATCGCATGTTCACTGTCGGACGCCGAAACGCGCAACGCCTGATAGGCGATATCTGCGTGCTGGTCGCTGCTGCCAAGGGTGCTAATGCGCTTGGCATCGCGCTGGTATTGTTTGGCAAGCTTGGCAATCATGGGCGACACGGTCGCCGAAAACATCAAGGTGCGCCGGTCAACCGGCGCCTGACCCAGCATGAATTCCAGATCCTCGCGGAAGCCCAGATCCAGCATCTCATCGGCTTCATCCAGCACGATGGCCTGAACTTCGCTTAGATCCAGTGCGCCGCGTTCGATATGGTCGCGCAAGCGGCCCGGCGTGCCGACAACGATATGCACACCGCGTTCCAGCGCGCGGCGTTCGGTGCGAATATCCATGCCGCCCACACAGGACGTGACAACCGCATTGGTGCGCGCATAAAGCCATGTCAATTCACGCATGACCTGAAACGCAAGTTCGCGCGTGGGCGCAACCACCAGTGCCAGCGGCAGCGCGGCCGGTCCGAATTTCACCGCATCCCCCAGAAGGGTCGGCGCGATGGCCAGACCGAAACCAACGGTCTTGCCCGATCCGGTTTGCGCGGAAACCAGCAAGTCCAGTGTGGCCACGTCAGGCGCGGTCACCGCCTGTTGCACGGGGGTAAGAATGTCAAAACCGCGCTCGGCAAGCGCCTCGGACAGGGGAGAGATCATAGCAGGAAAGTTCCATGGATAGCGGCGCAGCGCGCCGTGGGCGGTCGATCAAACGACACAAGACCCTCGCCCATAACCGGAATCAATCCAAAAGTATATGCCCGAATCAAGCAAAGACACCCGAATTTGACATCTTGCCGCCGGCCGTCCTATCCGCCCATTGCGTAGCCTGCGCCGCGGATGGTGCGGATGGGGTCTTCGCCGCCGGTGGTGCACAGTGTCTTGCGCAGGCGGCCCACATGCACGTCGACCGTGCGCGTGTCAATATAGATGTCGCGGCCCCAGACGCGGTCCAGAAGCGCCTCCCGGGTCCAGACCTTGCCGGGGCGTTCCATGAACGCGCCCAACAGCCGGAATTCCGTAGGCCCCAGATGCACCGCATCCCCGCCCCGCGTCACGCGGTGGCTGTCCGTGTCCAGACGGATATCGCCGAATTCCAGAACCTGACCGCTGGACGCAGGGCGGAAACGGCGCAGATTGGCGCGCACCCGTGCCACCAGTTCGGCCACCGAATAGGGTTTGACGATATAATCATCCGCCCCCGTATCCAGACCCCGCACGCGGTCGCTTTCTTCCGACCGGGCCGAGACCATGATCACCGCCGCATCGCGCCCTTCGGGCGTGGCCTTGATCTGGCGGCAGGCCTCCAGCCCCGACAGACGCGGCAGCATCCAGTCCAGCAG
>NZ_JBHYFM010000009.1:0-113312 GCF_051859525.1 Roseinatronobacter sp.
TCGCCGTTCTGAATGGCCAGTATGATGCTGGCGTTACCTGGACTTCGCTGATGGGCGAGCAATCCGAGGGCTACACCCGTGGCAACCTGCGTCGTATGGTCGATAACGGCCTGCTGGACATGAACGACATCCGCATCGTGTGGGAATCGAACCTGATCCCGAATGGCCCGACCGTATTTCGCAACGACCTGCCGGAAGAAGCCCGTGAACTGGCGGTTGCAGGAATGCTGGATATGAAAGAAAGCGACCCCGCTTGCTATGCCGACACCGTGGGCGGCGAAGGCAACGGTTACGCCGAAGTCGACCATTCCTTCTATGAAGGCATTGTGTCCATGCGTGAAGCCGAACTCGCGGGCTCGCGCTGAACGCTATCCCCGAACCTGCGCAGGCTCTTGCGGTTGCAAGGGCCTGCCCCTTTTTCGCGGCCCCGCCGCTGACAGGAGAGACCCCATGCTGGAATTCAAGGGACTGACCAAACAGTTCAACAGCACCGTTGCCGTCAAACCCGCAACCTTCACCATCCCTGACGGGCAGATGGTGGGTATTATCGGGCGGTCGGGCGCGGGCAAATCCACGCTTTTGCGTATGATCAACCGCCTGAACGAACCATCGGGCGGGCAGATGCTGTTTCAGGGGCGCGACATTACCGCGCTGAAGGGGCGCGAGTTGCGCCAGTGGCGCAATGAATGCGCGATGGTGTTTCAGCAATTCAACCTTGTGGGCCGCCTGAACGTGCTGACCAATGTCATGTCGGGGCGGCTGTTCCATCATGGGTTCGCCTCCTCGATGCTGGGGATATTCACCGCCAAGGAACGCGCATTCGCCATTCGCGCGCTGGACCGGCTGGGCATGGCGCATGTGGCACTGCAACAGACCGACACTTTGTCGGGCGGGCAGATGCAGCGTGTGGCCATCGCGCGCGCACTGGTGCAGGAACCGCGCATCATGCTGGCTGATGAGCCCATCGCCAGCCTTGACCCGCTGAACGCCAAGGTGGTGATGGACGCACTGCGCGCCATCAACCGCGAAGACGGGCTGACGGTCATTTGCAACCTGCACACGCTGGATACCGCGCGCCAGTATTGCGACCGTATCATCGGCATGCAGGATGGCGTCATCGTCTTTGACGGCACGCCCAAGGATCTGACCGACCGCGCGGCGCGCGAGATTTACGGCGCCGAAGCCGAAGAGGCGTTTTCCGAAGCCATGACATCAACTGCCCTGCGCCCGAAGCCCGCTGCGCAGCCCGAAGCGCGTGTGGTGAACTGATATGGCCAGCATAACAACAAACGGGCCGGACCACGGCGAGGGCCGCGACCCCGTCACCGTATTTGAACGCCACCGCGCCCAGATGATCCGCGACCGCATGGTCGTCAACGTCACGCTGGGGGTGCTGTTTCTGGCCTTTCTGGCATGGTCGGTCTGGATTTCGCGCTTCACGCCTGACCGGCTGGCAACGGGCATTCCGCGCATATTTGAATATTTCGGCACTGTCATGCCCGCGCTGCAATGAGATCTCCTGTTCGAGGCCCGCAACGCGGAAGGCCGCTTTCCTGCCGGATCAATCGGGTATTGGTATAATGATTTCTGGAAATACCTGCGCCTGATCTGGGAAACCATCCTGATGGCGCTGACGGCCACGATACTGGCCACGGGGCTGGCGGTGGTGCTGTCGTTTCTGGCGGCACGCAATTGCACACCCTTTCCATGGATAGGTGCAGCGGCGCGGCGGTTTCTGGAATTCTGCCGCGGGGTTCCCGAAATCCTGTTTGCGCTGATTTTGGTGTTTGCTGTGGGTATCGGCCCGCTGGCCGGTGTGCTGGCCATCACCATTCACGCCACAGGCGCGCTGGGCAAGCTGTTTTCGGAAGTGAATGAAAACGCCTCCATGCGGCCGGTGGATGGCATCAAGGCTGTGGGCGGGTCGTGGTTTGAACAGATGCGCTATGGCATCCTGCCGCAAGTGCTGCCGAATTTCACATCCTATGCGCTGTGGCGGTTTGAAATCAACGTGCGGGCATCCGCCGTGGTGGGGTTTGTGGGGGCAGGCGGCATTGGCGCCGAACTTAGCCACACCATCAGCTTTTATTCCGATGACCGCGTCACGGCCGTGCTGCTGCTGGTGGTGTTGACGGTGACGGCAATCGACCTGCTGTCTGAACGCGCGCGCCATGCGCTGATCGGCAAGGAGTCCCTGAAATGAGCACATTGACATTCCATGCGATATCCGACGCCGATATCGCCGCCGCGCGCAAACGCCACCCCAAAGCCTTCGGCGACAGGTTTGCCACCACGCTGAAGGCCGCCAGCTGGGCCTTTATCGTGGTCTATCTTGTCTGGTCGCTTGGCTTTTTCGAGATTGGCAAGCTGCTGAATGCCTCCGACAGGGCGTGGGCGCTGATCACGCGCATGGTCGTCTGGCAGGATATGGCCACATGGCAATATGCCAATATCTACAAGGGCATTGCCCAGACCATTGCCATGGCGTTCCTTGGCACACTTCTGGGCACAATCCTGGCGCTGGGGCTGGCCTTCTTTGCGGCGCGCAACACCATGCCGGTGGGGGTGATCCGCCATGCAGTTCGCCGGATGCTGGATGTGTTCCGCGGGATCGACCAGATTGTCTGGGGGCTGGTTTTCGTGCGCGCCGTGGGGCTGGGGCCGCTTGCAGGTGTGCTGGCGATCTTTATCTCGGATACCGGAAATCTGGCCAAACTCTATTCCGAGGCGATCGAGAATATCGACCGCAAACAGGTTGAAGGCGTGCGCGCGACCGGGGCCGATACAGGGCGGATCATCCGCTATGGCTACCTGCCGCAGATTTTGCCGGTGTTCATATCGCTGTCACTGTATTCGTTTGAATCCTCGACCCGGTCGGCGACCATTCTGGGGCTTGTGGGGGCAGGCGGGATCGGCATGATCATCATTGAACGGTTTCGCGCGGGGCTGTTTGATCAGGTGGCGTTTGTGGTTCTGAATGTGCTGGTGGTGATCGCGGTGATCGACTGGGGGTCGGGGCTGATCCGCAAGCGGTTCATCGGCGAGCGCGGGCACTGAGACAGGCCGATGCGCCAGTTTTCCCCGCCGGTGCCTCCGGCGGGGATATTTTTGCCAGAATGAAAACGGGGGTCGGAAAAGATGACACGGCAGCTTTCGCCTGATGGGGCGCTGATCCATCCCGATTGCAGGATTACCGGCAGCCATTTGGGCGCGTTTACCGAAATCGGGGCGGGCACGGTTTTGTCCAACAGCGCTATGGGGGATTACACTTATTGCGCGCGGGGGTGTGATATTGCCAATGCGACAATCGGCAAGTTCGTCAATATTGCGGCCAATGTCCGGATTGGCCCGACAGACCACCCGATGGACCGCGCCAGCCTGCATCATTTTCTGTACCGCTCTGACATGTATTGGCCGGATGCGGCCCCGGATGATGCGTTTTTCGCCAGGCGCGCGGCACGGCGTGTCACCATTGGCCATGATGTCTGGATCGGGCATGGCGCGATTATCCGCCCCGATGTCAGTATTGGAAACGGCGCGGTCGTGGGGGCGGGGGCGGTGGTCACGCGTGATGTGGCCCCCTATACGGTGGTGGTGGGGGTCCCCGCCGAGAAGCTGCGCCGCCGTTTCCCCAAGCAGATCGCGCGCAGGCTGACGGAACTGGCCTGGTGGGACTGGGACCATGACCGCCTGCGCATGGCACTGGCTGATTTCCGCCATCTGGAGATCGAGGCGTTTCTGGCGAAATACGAGGATGTGACGCTGCATTGACGCAGGGCGTCAGGCGTCCACGGACTGGTCTGATAACTTGCCCAGAAACCGTTCCAGATTGGGGTCCGTATCTTCGAGGGGCGCATCATTGAACGCGAACCAGCGCATGGTCCGGTATTCGCGCGCGTCATAATCGGGCAGTCTGTCCGCATCGCCCTTCAGGGCATACCACAGGCAGACATCTTCATGCGGATTTGCCCCGATGGTTTCCGAGATTGTCAGGAACAGGGGGGCGGGGTGCAGGAACTGCGCGGGTCTGCGCAATTCCTCCTGGCATTCGCGTGCCACTGTGTCGCGCGGGTGTTCGTCCGGTTCCACATGCCCGCCCGGCGGCAGCCACAACCCCGAGGAGATATGATCGCCCAGCAGGATATGGCCCCCATCCACCACTGGAAAATAGCTGACCAGATGCATGGGCGGGGTTGCGGGCGGGGCCGTGCGGCATAATGGCTGGCCCGATTGCACCCAGCGGCGTGCGCGGTCCAGATGGTCGTATTCCAGCAGGTCAACCGGCTGGATCATGCGCAATTCGGCTTTGATGATGGCGGCATATGTCATTGACGCGCTACTGTGCCGCAATCGCAAGGCGCGGACCAGCCCGAACAAGACGCGCGGCCGCCTGTGCGCTGGCATAAGTGATCTGGCCGTTGGCGATTGTGGCTTCGATCCGGCGGGTGTTGGGGTTCATCACGACCAGATCGGCACGCGCGCCGGGGATCAGGCGGCCACGGTCGGCCAGTCCCATGATGCTGGCAGGGCGGGTTGAGATCATTTCCCATGCATGCGCGAAGCTTAACGCGCGGGCATCGGCAATGGCCCATGCGGCTTGCGCCAGTGCAGGGACGTAGTAATCCGAGATCAGCGCATCGCACAGCCCGTCCTCGAGTAGTTCCATCGCGGCGATATTGCCCGATTGCGAACCGCCACGCACAATATTGGGCGCGCCCATCAGCACAGGCTCGCCTGCGGCGCGCGCGGCTTGTGCGGCCTCCAGACTGGTGGGGAATTCGCAGACCTGTGCGCCGATCCCGCGATAGAAGGCGCGGGTGGTCGCATCCGGATCGTCATGTGACCCAAGCGTGACACCATGCGCGCGCAGATCTGCAGCAAGACCTGCCAGAAAGGCGGGGATGTCGGGATCGGCCTGTTTGGCGGCGCGCACGATGGCCAGCAGCGCATCAGGGTCATGGCCGTTCTGCGCGGCCCATGTGGCAAAGCGCGCGGGTTTCGTGTCGGCCATTTCCAGTGCTTCGGGCAGGTGGTTGTTGAAGACAATGTAATCCAGATGATAGGCGCGCACCGTAGCCATCAGCGCGGCATGATCATCGGGCATATGGGTTTCGAACCGCAACTGGATGCGGATGTCGCTGCCCAGCCGGTGGGCAATCTGGCGCCGTGCTTCCAGCAGGGCCACGGCCTCATCCGGGGATCGAGAGCCGCCTTCCCATGACCAGCTTTGCGCGAACCACGCCGTTGTAACCCCGTTTCCGGCCAGTTCTGCATCGGCGGCCTGAAGCGCGTGGCGTTTGTCAAAGGGCGCGGTCGGGCGCGGGCGTATGTGGCGTTCGAACCCGTCGCCATGCAGGTCGATAATGCCGGGCAGCAGCCAGTAGCCGGACAGGTCGACATCATGGGTGGTGCTGTCGGGATGGCCGAAGGTGGTGCCGTTCAGTGTCAGGTCACAATCTTCCAGTGTGGAATCGCACAGTGCCAGTGCGCCGGTGAAACGGATATTCAGATTTTGCATTCACAGCATCCCTTCGTGTTTTGGCGCCAGATACTGCAAGCATGTTGCACTTCCATGACAGGAACGCATGCGATGGCTAGTCCAGCACCAGTTCGATGCGCGCGCCGACAAAATAGGTGCGCCCGAATTCGACAGGGGTTTGCGTCGGGCCGATATTGACGGATTCGGACAGGATCAGGGCATCGCCGGTATCGATCTGCAAATGGCGGGCCTGCACGGGGTTGGCATTATGGCCGGTCAGGCGGGTTGATTTGCGGGTGTAGTCACTGACGCCAACCTGCGCCAGTGCCGCCGTCACGGACCCATGCGCGCGCAATGCCGCACCAAGCGCGGGAAAGCGGGTGGCGCAGAAACACGACCGCGCCAGGGACACGGGCAGATCATCGGCAAAACTGATGGATTCGGCCACATGAACGGGGGCGGCGGGGTCCAGCCCCAGTGCCCGCGCTTCTGCGTCAGTGGCGGCCTGAACCCCAAGATGCAGCCACCGCCGAGAGGGCGTGCGCCCCGCCGATAGCAGGTTCTGGCGAAACCGCGTGCGTGTGCCGATCTGGTAGGGGACGGGGGTCGCGCGCACGAACACACCCGCCCCGCGCCGCGATTGCACCAGCCCCTCATCGGACAGCTGCGACAGCGCACGCCGGATGGTGTGGCGGTTTACATCGAAGCGCTGCGCCAGTTCCGCCTCGGTGGGCAGGCGCGCGCCGGCGCGCCATGCGCCCTGTGCGATTTCGGTGCGCAGGGTGTCGCATATGCTTTGCCACAGGGCCGCAGGTTTGGTCATGTCGTGAAACTTTCATAAAAATCCTTTTGAATATAGCGCATAAAGGTTGTATTTGTCTAGTTGTCTAGAACAGATCGAAAGCTCAGACCATGATTGTTGATTCCCTTGCCCGCCGTGATTGGATGGGCCTGATTGCGCGTGCGCCGCTGGCGCGGCTGGAGGCGCTTTGGCCTGATGATCCGCCTGCCTTCACATGGCTGCGCGCGCCCGAGATAGGCGCGATGATGGTGCAGGGCCGTGCTGGCGCGGTTGGTGCCGCGTTCAATCTGGGTGAAGTGACTGTCACGCGCGCCTCGATCCGGCTGGGATGTGGGACTGTGGGGCATGCGCTGGTGCAGGGGCGCAGCCCGCGCAAGGCCGAACGCGCGGCGTTGCTGGACGCGCTGTTGCAGACAGCGGCAGGGGCGGGGCTGCATGCGCAGGTGCTGGGTCCGTTAAAGGATGCCGAATGCCGCGATGCCGACACAAGCGCCCGTCGCGCGGCGGCCACCAAGGTTGATTTCTTCACAATGGCACGGGGGGACGCATGAGTGTGCATCTGACAGCCGGTTTCAACGACCCCGCCCGCGATGGTGCGCGGGCCTTCCGGCAGGTGCTGGATGCAATGGCGCATCCGGGCCGGATTGTAACGCTGGGCGGGCTGGATGTGCCTGCCCCCTGTTCGCCCGCAGCCGCAATTGTGTTGCTGACACTGGCGGACGCCACGACACCGCTGCATCTGGCGGGCGCATATGATTGCGCGGCCCTGCGCGACTGGGTGGCCTTCCATCTGGGCGCGCCGCTGGTCGGGCCTGCGGATGCGGGGTTTGCGCTGGGCACATGGGATGCGCTTGGCCCGCTTGCGGCCTATCCGCAAGGCAGTGCCGAATACCCAGACCGGTCGGCCACATTGATCGTTGAAATGGACGCATTGGACAATGACGGCGCGCGCCTGACAGGCCCCGGCATTGAAACGCAGGCGTTCTTGTCGCTGCCGGATGCGGGGGCGCTGGCGGATAACGCGGCGCGCTTTCCTTTGGGGCTGGATTTGTTGCTGACCTGCGGCCAGCGCCTTGCCGCCCTGCCGCGTTCCACAAAAATAGGGGGCTGCTGATGTATGTTGCGGTAAAAGGCGGCGAGCGTGCGATCGAGCACGCGCATGACTGGCTGGCACAGGCGCGGCGCGGGGATTTGGGCGTGCCCGATCTGGGGGTGGCGCAGATCCGCGAACAACTGGCGCTGGCTGTTGACCGTGTCATGGCCGAAGGGTCGCTGCATGATCCGGATCTGGCTGCACTGGCGCTGAAACAGGCGCGCGGCGATGTGATCGAGGCGGTTTTTCTGATCCGCGCGTTCCGCACCACCCTGCCGCGCTTTGGTTCAAGCGTGCCGGTGGATACGGGCGATATGCAGATCATCCGCCGGATCTCGGCCACCTATAAGGATGCACCGGGCGGGCAGGTGCTGGGGCCGACATTTGATTACACGCACCGTTTGCTGGATTTTGATCTGGCGGGTGATGCCGCACCCGCGCCCGTGGCCGAAGCAGATGCCGGCCCCCGGCGCGTGCCGCATATCCTGTCCCATCTGGGCGAGGAGGGGCTGATGCAGCCCGAACCCGACCCCGCCGCCGACGCGGAGGGCGCGCCGGACGTGCCGGACCTGACACGCGCGCCGCTGGAATTTCCCGCCAGCAGGCCCTTGCGATTGCAGGCGTTGACGCGCGCGGATGAAGGGTTCTTGCTGTCGCTGGCCTATTCCACACAGCGCGGCTACGGGCGCAACCACGCATTCGTGGGCGAATTGCGCATCGGGCATGTGCGGGTTGCAGCGCATTTGCCGGAACTGGGGTTCGATATTGAATTTGCCGATATCATGGTGACGGAATGTGAAACCGTGAACCAGTTTCAGGGGTCGAAAACCCAGCCTGCGCAATTTACCCGCGGCTACGGGCTGGTGTTCGGCCAGTCGGAACGCAAGGCGATTTCGATGGCGCTGGTGGACCGTGCGCTGCGGGCGCGTGAACTGGGCGAGGATAGTGCCGATGCCCCCGCCCAGGACGAGGAATTCGTGCTGTCGCATTGCGACAATATCCAGTCCAGCGGTTTTCTGGAGCATATCAAGCTGCCCCATTACGTGGATTTTCAGGCCGAACTGGAACTGATCCGCAAGCTGCGCCGCGACGCAGGTACCGCGCGCGAGGCTGCACAATGACCCAATGTGGTGCCAGCCGCGCGCGCCCTTGCGTCGCCCACCCACCCACCCGCTCGCAAGGGCGCGCAGGAGGACAAACCGATGACCGCCTATAATTTTGCCTATCTGGATGAAGCCACCAAACGCATGTTGCGCCGCGCCATCCTGAAAGCCGTGGCCATTCCCGGCTATCAGGTGCCGTTTTCAAGCCGCGAAATGCCCATGCCCTATGGCTGGGGCACAGGCGGGGTGCAGGTGACTGCTGCCTGTCTGGTGCCCGAAGACACGCTGAAAGTCATTGATCAGGGCGCGGATGACACGACCAATGCCGTCTCCATCCGCAAGTTTTTCCAGCGTGTCGCGGATGTGGCCGTGACCGAACGCACAGCGCAGGCCAGCATCATCCAGACCCGCCACCGCATTCCCGAAACACCGCTGCAAGCGGGGCAGATTCTGGTGTTTCAGGTGCCCATACCCGAACCCTTGCGGTTTCTGGAACCCCGGGAGGTGGAAACCCGCGTGATGCATGCGCTGGAAGATTACGGGCTGATGCAGGTGCGCCTGTATGAGGATATTGCCCGTCATGGCGAGATTGCGCGCGCCTATGCCTATCCGGTGCGGGTCGAGGGGCGCTATATCATGGACCCGTCGCCCATTCCGAAATTCGACAACCCCAAGCTGGACAACTCGCCCGCGCTGCAGCTGTTCGGGGCAGGGCGCGAATGCCGTATCTATGCCCTGCCACCCTTCACCCGCGTCGAAAGTCTGGATTTCGACGACTACCCTTTTGCCGCGACCAAGGCTGCGGGACAGTCCTGCGCGCTGTGCGGATCAACCGTGTCCTATCTGGACGAGGTGATCACCGATGATGCGGGCGGGCGGATGTTCGTGTGCTCGGACACCGATTATTGCGCGGCCCGCGTGGCCGCAGGCAGCACGGAGGATGCGGCATGACGCCCCTTTTGCAAGTTGAGAACCTAAGCAAGCATTACGGCGCATATCTGGGCTGCGGGGATGTGTCCTTCGACCTTTGGCCCGGCGAGGTGATGGGCATTGTCGGCGAAAGCGGGTCGGGTAAATCCACGTTGCTGAACTGTCTGGCAGGCCATCTGCCCCCCGATGCGGGCCGCGTGTTGTTTGACACGCGCGCGCACGGCCCGCGCGATATACTGGCCATGAGCGAGGCCGAGCGCCGCTGGCTGGCGCGCACGGATTGGGCCTTCGTGCACCAGAACCCGCGCGACGGGCTGCGCATGAATGTCAGCGCGGGCGGCAATGTGGGCGAACGGCTGATGGCTGTGGGCGCGCGCCATTACGGTGATATCCGCGCACAGGCAAGTGACTGGCTGGAACGTGTCGAAATTGATGTGGGCCGCGTCGATGACCGCCCGCGCGCCTTTTCCGGCGGCATGCAGCAACGGCTGCAAATCGCGCGCAATCTGGTGACAGGGCCGCGGCTGGTGTTCATGGACGAACCCACGGGCGGGCTTGATGTCAGTGTGCAGGCGCGGCTGCTGGATCTGCTGCGCGGGCTGGTGCGCAAACTGGGGCTGTCGGCGGTGATTGTCACGCATGATCTGGCCGTGGTGCGGTTGCTGGCCGACCGGCTGATGGTGATGAAGGACGGGCGCGTGGTCGAACAGGGCCTGACCGATCAGGTGCTTGATGACCCGCAGCATGCCTATACGCAGCTTCTGGTCAGTTCGGTGCTGCAGGTCTGACGCCTTGCGCTGGTCGCAATGGCGCAGTGAGTATTTTTGGCAAGATGAAGGGGTCGGGGCATGATCGAGATTGCAGGCGTGGGCAAGCGGTTTGTTTTGCACAATCAGGGCGGCGTTGCGTTGCCGGTGATGGAGGGGGCCGCCTTGCGTGTTCAGGGGGGCGAATGCGTTGCCCTGACAGGGGCATCAGGCGCGGGGAAATCAACCCTGATGCGCATGATCTGGGGCAATTACCGCTGTGATACGGGGTCCATCCGTGTCGCGGGGGTGGAATTGTGCCGCGCGGAGCCGCGCGCGGTGCTGGAATTGCGGCGCGGCACATTGGGCTATGTCAGCCAGTTCCTGCGGGTGATCCCGCGTGTGCCCACATTGCGGATCGTGGCCGAGCCGTTACTGGTGCAGGGCATGCAGGAAGAGGCAGCGCTGGCGCGTGCGCAAGCCTTGCTGGCACGGCTGAACATTCCCGCGCCGCTGTGGTCGCTGTCGCCCACGACATTTTCAGGCGGCGAGCAGCAGCGCGTCAATATTGCGCGCGGGTTCATTCAGGACTGGCCGGTCATGTTGCTGGATGAACCCACAGCCAGCCTTGATGCGGCCAACCGCGCGGTTGTGCTGGACCTGATCTTGCAGGCCAAGGCGCGCGGTGCGGCCATTCTGGGGATCTTCCATGACGCCGATGCCCGCGCCGCAGTGTGTGACCGAGAGGTGGATGTGACAGGTTTCACACCCGCAAGGGTGAGCGCATGAGCGGGGGGCATGGCGGGCGCGGGCTGCTGGTGGCGGTTGTGGGCCCGTCAGGTGTGGGCAAGGACACGCTGATTGCGGAACTGGCACGCGCGCGCCCTGACATTTCCGTGGCGCAGCGCATCATAACGCGTGCCGCAGATGCGGGGGGCGAGGATCATCAGGCGGTGTCGGACGCCCTGTTTGATGCGAAGCTGGCCATGGGGCGTTTCGCATTCCATTGGGGGGCGCATGGTTTGCGCTATGCGATACCCGCCAGCATTGACGCCGATCTGGCGCAGGGGCGGGTGGTTGTGTTCAACGGGTCGCGCAAGGCGCTGCAGGGGATTGCGGCGGCCTATCCGCAACTGATGGTGCTGATGATCACGGCCCCGCCCGAAATGCTGGCCCAACGGTTGCGCGCGCGGGGCCGTGAAGGGGCGCGCGAAATCGCTGCACGCCTGAAGCGCGCCGAACTGGCGCCGCCTGCGGGCGCTGTGGTTGTCATGAATGACAGCACTGTCGAGGCGGCAGTGGCGCAGATGCTGGCCGCGATCACCCGCGCATCGCAAAACGCGTAAGCAGATGAAACCGCCCGTCCCCCCCTTCGCCAAAGACGCACAGCGCATCCAGATGGTGGTCCTGCGCAAGTGCGGGGTCAAACCATGCATGGGCGGCGCGCAGGGCATCGGCCATCTGCGCGGGCGCGCATTTGCCACTCAGGGTGATATGAAAGCGGAATTCATCCATGACATAGGGATACCCCCAGCGCAGCAGCAATGCGTCCTGACGCGCGCTCAGTCCGGCCTTGCGGCGGCGGGCAAGGTCATGGTCGGTCAGCGCCGCGCGATAGGGGTCCAGTTCCTGCACGATCCGCGCGGCGGCATCGGTCAGCGCGCGGGGTTGCGCGTCCGGCACAATCGCCAGAAACCCGTCCATCGGGCGCAACTGCAACCGGCCCAAGGGAACAGGGTCCATGTCAGCCGCAAGGGTTTCGACGGCCTTCAGAAACGCGGGAACGGGGCAGGCAAGGCGCATGGGCGGTGTCAATGTGCCATGCAGGCCGTATTTGCGCGGTGTCTCGGTCAGGGTTGCAAGATCAAGCCCCAGATCAGGATGTGGCACAGCGCGGCCCTGAGCAGCATCCCAGCCCAGCCAGGCGGCGCCGGCGCGCGCAAAAACGCTGTCCGCAGCGGGGGTGTAGTAGATGGCGAAGCGCTGAAAATCTGCCGGCATAATCCCGTCCTTTCTGGTGATGGCCCTGAATGGCACAGGGGTGTGACAAAACGATTACGCATAATTCAAGGACTGCAAAAATGACAGAGCTTGTACTGGCGAATGCCCGCCTTGTGTTACCCGACAGGGTCTGCGCGGGCAGTATTGTCATCCGTGACGGGCAGATCGCCGCGCTGGACACGGGAACGCACACGGGCACGCACCTGCCCGCAGGGGCGGTGGATTGCGATGGCGATCTGATTGCGCCGGGGTTGATCGAACTGCATACCGACAATCTGGAACGGCATCTGGCCCCGCGTCCCGGTGTGGACTGGCCGCACGCCGCCGCCGTGATTGCGCATGACCGCGAACTGGCGGGCACGGGCATAACGACTGTGTATGACGCGCTGCGTATCGGTTCGCTTGTGGGGCAGGATATGCGGGGGCGGGGGCGCTATGCGCGGGCACTGGCCAGCGAATTGCTGGACATGCGCGATGCGGGGGCGCTGTCCATCAGCCATTTCCTGCATCTGCGCGCCGAGATCTGTTCGCAAACCCTGCTGGATGAACTGGATGAATTCGGCCCCACCGACAGGGTTGGTATTGTCAGCCTGATGGACCATACGCCCGGCCAGCGGCAATTTGCGGACCTTGCGCAGTTGCGAACCTATATGCGCGGAAAATACGGCATGGATGATGCGGCATTCGAGGCGCATGTGACGCGGCAGCAGGCGCTTGGCGAACAGGTGCGCGCCCCGCACGAGGCTGCGGTTGTCGCCGCCGCGCGGCGCTATGGTGCGACACTGGCCAGCCATGATGACACCACCACTGCGCAGGTGGCGGCCTCGGCGGGGCATGGGGTACGACTGGCGGAATTTCCCACCACGCTGGCGGCGGCTGATGCGTGCCACAGCCACGGGATTGCCGTGATGATGGGCGCGCCCAACCTGATCCGTGGCGGGTCGCATTCGGGCAATGTGGCGGCACGGGATCTGGCAGATGCGGGCCGGCTGGATATCCTGTCATCGGATTATGTGCCGGCTGCGCTGCTGCTGGGCGCTGTGCGTCTGGGGCAGGGGTGCGGGGATCTGGCGCGCGGCTTTGCTGCGGTCACGCAGGCCCCTGCGCGCGCGGCGGGGCTGAATGATCGCGGGGCGCTGCGCGAAGGGTTGCGCGCCGACCTGATCCGCGTGGCGCTGCCTGCGGCAGTCCCGATGCTGCGCGCGGTCTGGGTGCGGGGCGAGCGCGTGGCGTGACGGGGACCTCTCACGCCGAAGGACCATGCCTCCTACTATCAATCTAACCTTCCGGCATTCATGCAAATAACGTCTTGATCACGAAAGATGAAACGGCCCACAGGGTTCCCTGGGGCCGTCCATTGGCACGACGAATTGCTCTTAGAAAAAGGAGTATGATTTCCAGAGCGAGGCATCGCCACGGTCTTTCCTCATAATCCCCGAGCGCCTCAGCAAGACGTCTGATCATTCGGTCGCTGGGTCGGGGAAACCAAAATCAACACAACGTCACGTTGTTATGACTTTATTATGCTATCCGGTATCCTCCGGACATAACACCCAATTTGCGAACCAAGAGTAGCCGCCCTTGGCCAACTGCCGATGATTTCACCATCACCCCTTACAAGGCGCTCCGTTTGCGCGGCTACACAATCGTCCTAAGTCAGGGGAAACAAAAACAGCCTTCAAGGCGATGCTCCTATCTCCCCCGTCGAATCGAGAGTAAATTGTACATAGCACATAGCGGCGTATAAATCAAATTCTTGTATGTGGCGGGGTCTCGGGCGCAGAATGGGCTATGAGATCAGCCGTTCACATCCACCACCACACGCCCCTTGACCTGGCCTTTCAATATCTCTGCGCCCAAGCGCGGCAGGTCGGCCAGTGTGGCGGGCTGGACCATTGTGTCCAGCTTGTCCATGGGCAGGTCGCGCGCGATCCGGCCCCATGCGCGCAGGCGGTTGTCATAGGGCTGCATCACGGAATCGATCCCCAACAGGTTGACGCCGCGCAGCAGGAACGGCACGACCGTTGCAGGCAGTCCCGCACCCCCCGCCAGCCCCACGGCCGACACCGATGCGCCGTATTTCATTTGCCCCAGCACCCGCGCCAGCATTGCGCCACCAACAGCATCGACGCAGCCCGCCCATATCTCGGATTCCAGCGGGCGCTTGACGGTCTCGTTGATCTCCTCGCGTGCGACGATCTGGCTGGCGCCAAGGCTGCGCAGGTAATCTGCGGTTTCCGGACGTCCGGTCACGGCGGCCACCTCATGGCCCAAGGCGGCCAGAATGGCCACCGCGACAGACCCCACCCCGCCCGCAGCGCCCGTCACCAGCACCGGACCGTTGCCCGCCTTTAGCCCGTGATCTTCCAGCGCAATGACCGCCAGCATGGCCGTGAACCCCGCCGTGCCCACTGCCATCGCCTGTCGTGTGTCCAGCCCGTCCGGCAGCGGCACCAGCCAGTCGGCCTTCACGCGGGCCTTTTGCGCGTAGCCGCCCCAATGCGCCTCGCCCACGCGCCAGCCGGTCAGAACGACCTTGTCGCCGGGGCTGTAGCGCGGATCCTCCGATGCCTCGACCGTGCCCGCAAAATCGATGCCCGGCACATGGGGGTAGTTGCGCACCAGCCCGCCCCCCGGTCCGATGCACAGCCCGTCCTTGTAGTTCACGGTCGAATACTCCACGGCAACGGTCACATCGCCCGCGGGCAGCTGGTCTTCGGTGATCTGCTGCACGCTGGCACGGGTTTTGCCATCGTCGTTCTTTTCGACAACCAATGCGTTGAAACTCATGATGCTCTCCTGTTTTTTGGGTTAGCGGCCGGGGCCGTGCCAGTCGATCTGGCAGATTTCGGCACTGCGGCCATCAAAATCCCAGACGCGGCCAAAGGCACGCACGCGCCCCTTTGTGGCGGTGGCAACCGTTATGTCAGGCCCCATCCAGTATTCGGTATTGGTGACGACAATATCGCGGTCCGGGTCCGCGCCGCGCACTGGCACGACTTCGCCCTGAATTTTCTTGCCCACCATCAGGCGGCGTTTGTCGCCGTCATTTTCATAGCTGACTGGCGCGCGTTCGGCGCCCAGAAATTCACTGACCAACATGCCGAACAGCCCTGTTGTGCCACGTGCCGCGCCCGAAAAGATGTTGACCAGCGCGTCATAGGCCCCGTCTGTGGCGCGGTCGTCAATGAACGCCGCCGCCTGCCAGTTGCCGCGCGCCATCAACCCCGGAATTTCCAGAAGCAGCCCGACATTCAGTCCTGACAGGTCGTCATCGCCGTAATGGCCGCTGTCAATCCGCACCCCCGCCCATGCCTGACAATAGCCTTCGGTGGGCGCGTGTTTGCCCAGACTGACCACACAGGGGCAAAACACGGTGCAGTTGCAGTTCAGGATCAATTCGCCCTTGATCGCCCATGGCACAGTGCCAAGGGCAGGTTTTTCCAGTGTCTCGCTCATGTCCATCCTCCCAGTTCAAGAATTACGACTGCCCAGCCAAGTGCCATCAGCCCGTACCCGAGTGGCCGCGTCAGGACCGCGCCAATTGCGGGCAGTTTTTCCAGCATCATCAGCACCATCGCGCCGCCCATCCACAGCAGGTTCATGGTGCCGCCCACGAAGGCCAGCGCCATCAGCGCCCAGCAACACCCCAGACAGACCGCGCCCAGCCGCAGCCCCATGCGCAAGGGGCCGTCATGCCAGTATTGTATGAAAAATGTCAGCGGGTGGCGGCATTTGGCCAAACAGCTGTCCTTCAATGTTGAAAATTGATAAGCGCCAGCCCCCGCCAGCAGCAGCGCGGTCAGCCATATGTTCACGCTTTCGCCCAACGGGTTCAGCAAACCCGCCCCCGCCAACGCCAGTTGTGCCACTGTCGCCAGCGCCGCAAAGCCCAGCCAGACCGCCAGATACCCCGACAGCAGTGCGCCGAACCCCGCGCCGCGTCCGGTCTGCACCAGATCATCCCATGTCGCCAGTGCAGGCAGCGCAGTGGGTGCCATCATCGCCGCCGACATGACGGCCCACATCAAGAAGATATTCGGTGCCCCTGCCAGCCCCGGTTCAATCCGGCACAGGGCCTGCCAGAATTCCGCGCCATACAGGTTGGCCGCCGCAACCAGATCGGGGGGCAATTGCATCGCATATAGCGTCCCCCATGCCAGCGCGATCAGGGTGTAAAACCCCAGCCAGTGTGGTGCCCGCATTCTTCGTAAACTGGACGCAAGCTGCATGAAAACCTGCCCTTCATCTGGCATGCGGCATCTTGGGGGTTGGCTGGCCTTGTGGCATCCTATATGTAAGACATATCAGGCGGTTGGCGATGTAGCAAATGGTAATTGTCTGACATATGTGAAGGGTGCGCAGGTGAAAACCGATCTGGACAGCGAACGCGACTATTCCCAACAGATTGCGCAGACCATCCGCGATGCAATCATTTCGGGCGATTTGCCGGTGGACGGGCGCTTGCCGTCGGAATCCGATCTGGCCACGCGGTTCAATGTGTCCCGCCCCACAGTGCGCGAGGCGCTGAAACGGCTGGCCGCGCAAAACCTGATCCGGACGCGGCGCGGTGCCACGGGCGGGGCGTTCGTCAACCGGCTGAGTTTCGCGCAGGCGCAAGAACATATGGTCACAACGGCGACGTTGCTTTTGTCCATGAACGCGGTTGATTTTGAAACCGCTGTCGAGGCGCGCTTCGCCCTTGAACGCGCCTGTGTGCCGCTGGCTTGCATGCGGCGCACACCCGCGCATCTGGCCGGCCTGCGCGCCGAAATCGCGCGTCAGGGAACAGACGGTCTGTCGGATGAGGATTTCTGCGCCTCTGATGTGGCGTTTCACCGCGCGCTTGTGGATGCGGCGGGCAATCCGGTGTTGTCATGGCATCTGGCGGGCGCGGTAGAAGCGATGCAACCGCTGATGAACATGATCACTTTCACCGCAAGGTCGCGCGCGCGCATCATTGCGCTGCATGAAGGGCTGACCCATGCCCTTGATGCGGGCGAAACGCCGCCCGCACTTGCTGCCCTAGACGCGCTTGCGGCTTATACGCTGGAACTGGGTAGTGAAATCCGTGCGCGGCGCGGCGCAAGGCGGTAAGGGGACGTTTGGGAAATGCCACGGTGCGGAATCAAGGCCGCGGTCCGCCGCACCATCGGCGGGCCGCAGCCTGCCGGTTTGGCTGATGGCAGGCTAATCCTTGAAAGTCGGAGTAGGCCGCCTGCATAAAGTGAACTCCACCCACGCCGGAGCGGCATACCCCGGCCCACCGATGGCGCGGGCTCCCACCCGATCTCAGATCTCGCGCAATTCGCTGACAAAATCATAGCGGTCCCCGCGATAGGCCGATCTGGTGAGTTCAACCATGGTCCCATCTGCCAGATAGCCGCGCCGTTCAATCCGCAACACAGCCGCCCCGCCGGGCACGCCAAGGTGCTGCGCCTCATCTTCTGACGCAAGCGAGGCGGTCACCCGCTGAAGCCCTGTGACAGGCTTGCTGCCCACGGCATCAAGCGCGGCATAAAGTGAATCCGCAACACTGTCATGGTCGGGCAGATAGGCTTCGGGAATGATCGCATGTTCCAGCGCCAGCGGCTCGCCATTGGCGGTGCGAATGCGCCGGAACCGTTTGACGCGGGCATTTACTGCCAGCCCGAAGGCAATCACTTCGTCAGGCGATGCCGTGTCGGTCGATTTCTCCAGCCAGACCGACCCTGCCACCAGCCCGCGCCTGCGCAGATCCTCGGAAAACCCCGCCAGCAGCGAGGACGGCTGTTCGATACGCGGCGCTATATAGGTGCCCGACCCGTGTTTGCGCGACAGCACGCCTTCGCGCATCAACAGATCGATTGCCTTGCGCACCGTGACGCGCGACACGGCCATGCGTTCGGCAATGTCGCGCTCGGATGGCAGGGCATCGCCTACGGCAAATTCCCCCTGCTGGACTTTTTCGCGCAGAATTGCGGCCAGCCGGACATAAATCGGGGTATCCTCGGCGCGCGATGCCAGCAGGTCGTGATGCAATGTCATGACGCGGCCTGCTGTGCGGCCATGGCGTCACGCAATATGCCGCCTGCGCGCGCAAGGGTGTCATCGGCGTTGTCGGGGGTCGCGCCCATAGCGACCAGAACGGCAGGCTTCACCCGCCAGTTGCATGCTTCCAGTGCGGCGGTGGCGGCCTGTGCGGGCACATCGGCAATGCGCTGGACCATGGCTTGTGCGCGGCCCCGCAGCTTGATGTTCTGGGGCCGCATATCGACCATCAGCCCGTCATGCACATGGCCCAGCCGCACCATGATTTGCGTGGAAATCATGTTCAGGACCACCTTTTGCGCCGTGCCTGCCTTCATGCGGGTGGACCCTGCCACCACTTCGGCGCCGGTTTCGGTGACAACCGCATGTTCCGCCGCATCCAGCAGGGGGGTGTCGCCATTGCAGGCAATCCCCACAGTCAGCGCGCCCGCCGCGCGTGCCGCCGTGATCGCGGCCACTGTAAACGGGGTGCGCCCGCTGGCGGCAATGCCGATGACCACATCGCGCGCGTCAATGCCTGCACGCGCCACCTGATCGCGGGCATCATCTGCATCGTCTTCCGCGCCCTCAATACCCAGCTTCAGCGCGGCCTCGCCGCCCGCAATCAGGTAATGCGTGCGCGCATCCGGCCAGTTGAAGGTCGGGCCAAGTTCGGTGCCATCCTGCACGGCAATGCGGATGGACGTGCCTGCCCCCGCATAGACCAGCCGCCCCCCCGCGCGCAGGCGGGGCAGGGCCGCGTCAACCAGTGCCGCCAGCGCGGGCAGGGCAGGGCCAATGCAGGCAATCGCGGCCATCTGGCTTTCCCAGATGGTGCGCAGGGCGGTCAGACTGTCCCAGCGGTCCAGATCACGATAGCGGGGGTCGGAAAATTCGGTCATGCGCAAGGGCCTTTTATGTCGGTTCTGCGGGTTTATCACATGCTCAGGCGCTGTCCATCTGCGCCAAAATGGAACGCGCGGGCCATGTCGGGCGTCACAAACGCGCGGTCATTGACTGCGGCGGCATGTTCACCAAACAGGCGCACGGTAATCAGCCCATGCGGGTCTGCGCGCAGATAGATCAGCGTTTCACCGCCCAGTTGTTCCACATGGCTGATGCGCCCCTCGATCCGGCCCGCATCGCGCGACAGGGTCAGGTGTTCGGGACGAATGCCAAGGCTTTTGCCCGCCTCCCCCAGCGCGGGCGCATTCAGAAAGTTCATCTTGGGCGACCCGATGAAGCCTGCGACAAATTCATTGACGGGGTTTTTATACAGCTCCATCGGCGCGCCAACCTGTTCAATGCGTCCGTCGCGCAACACCACGATCCGGTCGGCCAGTGTCATGGCCTCGACCTGATCATGGGTGACATAGATCATGGTCGCGCCCAATTCGCGGTGCAGATTGGCAATTTCAATGCGGGTTTGCACACGCAGCGCGGCATCCAGATTGGACAATGGTTCGTCAAACAGGAACAGCTTGGGCTTGCGCACGATGGCGCGGCCAATGGCCACGCGCTGGCGCTGCCCGCCTGACAATTCGGCGGGGCGGCGCGTCAGATAGGCGTCCAGATCCAGCATTTTCGCCGCACGGTCCACCGTTTGCGCAATCTGCGCGCGCGGCTGGCCCGCCTGTTTCAGCCCCAGACCCATATTGTCGCGCACGTTCAGGTGCGGATACAGCGCATAGGACTGGAACACCATGGCAATTTCGCGCTGCGATGGCGGGGTCGTGTTGACCACGGTGCCGTCGATCCGAACCTCGCCTGCGGTAATGTCCTCCAGCCCTGCGATCATGCGCAGCAGGGTGGATTTTCCGCAGCCCGAAGGGCCGACAAAGACGCAGAATTCGCCGTCATTCACGCTAAGATCAACGTCGCGGATCACATCGACCGTGCCGAAGGACTTGCAGACTTTATCAAGTGTCAGATTGCCCATCAGGCCCTCCCTCTATTGGTTATGCAATGCGCACGGTCCGGCCCGTGCGCACGCTTTCATCGGCGGCCAGACAGACGGCCACGGACCGCACGGCATCATTGATATGGCGCGACAGGTCGTGATCATCCGTAATGGCGCGCGCCATCGCTGCGGCCTGCAAATCGCACAGCCCCTGATGGCCGGGGCTGTCCTTGAATGTCGTGACCGTTTCACCCTGTCCCGCAGGCGCAAGGATCAGGTGGTCGGCGGCGGTGTGCCCTTCCACATCGGCCGATCCCACGCCTTGGGGCGCGCGCAGGGACACGGCCCCTTGGGGCGAGATCACATCTTTGACAAAATGCGCCGTTTCCGACATCATCGGGCCCCACCCCGCTTCATACCACCCGCAGGACCCGTCTGCGAAAATCACCTGAAAATGCCCGTAATTATACATGTCTGGCGCAATTTCATCTGACAGGCGCAGGCCCATCCCGCGCACTTCCACAGGGGCGGCATCGGTGATCTGGCACATGACATCGACATAATGCACGCCGCAATCCACAATCGGCGGGGTCGATTGCATCAGCGCCTTGTGAATGTCCCATGCCGGCCCGGTAGATCGTTGGTTCAGGTTCAGCCGGAACACATAGGGCGGCCCCATATCGCGCGCCGCCGCAATCAGCGCCACCCATGTCGGATGATGGCGCAGGATATGGCCCACCATCAGCTTGCGCCCTGTGCGCGCGGCAGTGTCGGCCACGGCCTGACACTCGGCCACGCTGGTGGCCAGCGGCTTTTCGACGAACACATGCGCGCCTGCCTCCATGGCCTTGATGGCATAGGCGGCATGGCTGTCGGAATAGGTGGCGATGGCCACCATATCGGGCTTCAGCCGTGCAAGGGTCGCGTCGAAATCGCGGTCGATGTCCAGATGCGACAGCGCATCGGGCAGGACCACATCGGACCGGTTCACCAGCCCCGCGACCTGAAATTCGGGCAGTTTGGCATAGGCCAGCGCATGGCTAAGCCCCATCTGGCCAAGCCCCACAACCAGAACACGGATCATTTCACAGCCCCCTTGGTAATGCCCCGTATCAACTGACGAGAGAAGATCAGATACAGCACCACCACCGGAAAGATTGCCAGCGTCAGCGCCGCCAGAACCGCGTTCCAGTTGGTGACATACTGGCCAAGGAAAATCTGGCTGCCCAGCGTCAGCGTCTTGGTGGCTTCCCCCGGCGCAAGGATCAGCGGGAACCACAAATCATTCCAGATGGGGATCATGGTGAACACGCCCACTGTGGCCAGCGCAGGGCGCACCAGCGGCAGCGCGATGGTAAAGAAGATGCGGTATTCGCTTAGCCCGTCAATGCGCGCGGCATTCTTCAGGTCATCCGACACCTGCCGCATGAATTCCGACAGGATGAACACCGCCAGCGGCAGGCCCTGCGCGGTATATACAAGGACCAGCGCCGTCAGCGTATTGACCAGATTTGCGGCAACCATGATTTCCAGAATGGCCACAGTGCCCAGCCGGATGGGGATCATGATACCAAGCGCCAGATACAGCGCCATCAGCAGATTGCCGCGAAACCGGTATTCGGCCAGCGCAAACGCCGCCATCGCCCCGAACAGCAGCACGAAAAACAGCGATGCCACTGTCACAATCATGGAATTCTGGAAATACAGCAGGAAATTGCCCTGCTCCAACACGGTATGAAAGCCCACCAGATCAAATGTCTCGCGCGTGGGCAGCGACAGCGGGTCGTTGAATATGGCGCGGCGTGATTTCATCGAATTGATGACGATCAGGACCACCGGATACAGTGCCAGAACCGTATAGGCGATCAGGATCGCGTGGGCGGCGGAACTGCGCAGGATATTGGCGCGTGCAGACATGATGACCCCCTAGAACTGGTAGCGGCGCAGCCGCGTCTGAACACCGAACAGATACAGCGACACACCCGCCAGAATGATGAAGAACATCACTGTGGCCACAGTCGCGCCCATATGCGGATCGCCCAGTTGCAACTGGAACCCGAAGAAGGTGCGGAACAGGAAACTGCCCAGAATATCAGTTGCGTAATTCGGCCCCGCCAGCGCCCCTTGGGTGACATAGATCAGGTCAAACGCATTGAAATTGCCCACGAATGTAAGGATGGAAATGATCCCGATCGTGGGCAGGATCAGCGGCAGCTTGATCTTCCAGAACTGGCTTGCCCCCGTGATGCCATCCATTTCGGCGGCTTCCAGCACCTCATCCGGGATGGACAGCAGCGCGGCATAGATCAGCATCAACGGAATGCCCACGAACTGCCACACCGAAATCAGCGCCAGCGTGGTCAGGGCCGACCGTTCCAACCCCAGCCATGGCGCGAACCAGTTGCCAATGCCCAGCGCGTCCATGAAATTCGGCGCAACCCCCCAAAGGGGCGACAGGATCAGTTTCCACACGAAGCCCACGATCACGAAACTTAATATGGCGGGAATGAAAATTGCCGTGCGGTAGAAGGCCGCAAACCGCAGGCGCGGCGTCGACAGGATGGCCGCCAGCGCAATGCCGATGGGGTTTTGCACCAGCATGTGAATAATGAAAAACCACAGGTTGTTCCATGTCGCGTTCCAGAATGCCCCCGACCAGCGCGGATCGCCGAACAGCGTCGCGAAATTGGCCAGCCCCACAAATTCGCGCGTCCCCCCTTCGCCGCGCGTGAACAACGACAGGTTCAGCGTGCCAAATAGCGGGATGATCATGATCGCAGTGTAGATCAATACGGCAGGGGCCAGGAAAACGGCGATATGCCAGCGGATTGGGCGGCGCGTGGCGCGGCGGGGCAGGGGCATGGAACCCTCCGGTCGTGGCGGGAATGACGCGGCCCCCGATCAGGTCAGGGGCCGCAAACTGCACTTACTGATGCGGCGCGTACCAGGATGACAGGCCCGTTTGCAGCGCTTCGCCTGCTTCTTCGGGAGTCCATGTGCCGCGCATCACATTGGCCGAGGCTGTCCAGCTTTCGTTCGACAGGTTCGGCGTGCCGCGTGACACGATCTGGTGGAAGGGCCGGATGGTGCTTTCGCATTGCTCGCGCCAGCTTAGGAATTCCTGCGCCAGCGGGTCTTCCAGTGTCACCTCGGCCGATGACAGCGGGAAGAAACCGGGAATGGCGTTGGCCAGCAGGCTTGAGGCCTCGCTGCCCGTCAGCCAGCTTAGAAAGGCGCGTCCGGCCTCCTGATTGGGCGATGCGGCATTCAGTCCGATGCCCATATCGGTATGATCCGAGATGAAACACCCTTCTGTCCCTGCAGGCACGGGCGGCGGGAAGGCGCCCATCTCGAAATCGGCCTGTTCGCGGAAACCGGCAATTTCCCATGATCCGGCGGGGAAAATGGCCGCACGGCCCAGCGTGAACAGGTTCTGGCTGTCAGGGTAGCTTTGCGATTCAAACCCGCGGCCCAGATAGGGCGACCAGCGGGCCAGCTGGCGGAACGGTTCCACCCATGCATCATCTGTCAGGCGGCTTTCGCCCGCGATCAACGCTGCGCGGCCTTCCTCGCCGCGCCAGTAATTCACCCCGATATTGGCATAGCCCATGGTCGCGGCTTCCCATTGGTCATTGATGCCCATGGCCATCGGAATATAGCCGCCATCCGCGTCAATCGCGTCCAGAACGGCGAAGAACTCCTCCTCGGTGGTGGGCACTTCAAGGCCAAGTTCTTCAAAAATCTCGACATTGTAAATGAAACCGTGGATGACGGATGCCAGCGGCACACAGAAGGTCTGGTCGCCATCATCCGTGGACCACGCCGATTTCGCCACGTCCGAGAAATTCTCCATCCCGTCCAGATCGGTCAGATCGGACAGCTGGCCGCGTTCAAACAGTTGCAGCGATGCGTCGAAGGCGCGGCAGGTGATGATATCGCCTGCGGTGCCCGCATCCAGTTTGGAATTCAGCGCGGAATTATACTGTGCGGGGGCCATCGGCTGGAAATCCAGCTTGATGCCGTCATGCGCGGCTTCAAACGCCGGAATGATCTGGTTGCGCCAGATGGAAATATCGTCGTTGCGCCAGCTTTCGATTGTCAGCGTGACATCTTGTGCAACTGTGCCTGTTGCGCATAGGGCAATGGCTGTCGACAGGATCAGGGTTTTGCGGGTGGTCATTGCAGTCCTCCTTGTTGTGGCGGGGGGCAGCATGCCGGACCGGCGATCCGTTTCTTTTCGCTTCCCCTGCTGTATATAGAACCAAAAGAATACCATTTGTCTAGAAAATTCGACGACATGGTTGCGGAAGGCACTGAAGAAAACCCAAAGGAATCTTGGATAATCAATCTTTTCATGCGGTAATGTGGCGTTCTTGATGTGTTTGTACTGTGTTGTCCGGTATTCGGCGGGGATCGTGTGCAGAAGAAACCACTTTTCATATGGTATTCTTTTGGTATTATGTTGGTCAAAGGGGGCAGGAATGCGCATCTTCATTGGACTTGATGGCGGCGGTACGGGGTGTCGCGCGCAGGCCGAACTGGCGGACGGACGGCGCACGCAGGTTGTGACCGGCGGCGCAGCCAATGTGTCCAGCGACCCTGAAGGGGCGTTGCGCGAAATCGCGGGGGTGTTGGCGCAGGTGCTGGAACAGGCGCAGGGTTTGGCGCAGGGGTTGCTGCCGGATGGTGGCGCGGGCGATCCTGTCATCGTTTTGGGGCTGGCGGGGGCCAGTGAATCGGGGGCGGCGCAGCGCTTGCAACACGCCTTGCCCTATCCGCAGGTTTGTGTCCTTGGCGATATCGACATTTCGCTGAAAGGGGCGTTCGGGCAGGAGGACGGGATTGTGCTGGCCGTGGGCACCGGATCGGTGCTGGCCTGCCAGCGCGGCGGGCAGATGCAGCGGCTGGGCGGTTATGGCCTGTCGTTGGGCGATGAAGGGGGCGGCGCGTGGATCGGGCGCGCAGCCCTGCGCGCGGCACTGCACGCCCGCGATGGAATCGGGCCGGACGGCCCGCTTGTGCGCGCCATCTGGGCGGATTTCGGCGCGTTGCCCGATGTCATAAGTTTCGCCGCGCGCGCGCGTCCGGCCGATTACGCAGCCCTTGCGCCGCTGGTGGTGGAACATGACCGCGCGCATTGTCCGGTTGCAGGCGCAATCATGGATCGGGGCTGCGCCTACCTGCTGCGCGCCATCAGCCATTTGCAGGCTGGCACATATGATATACCGGTGGCCCCCACGGGCGGGCTGGGGCCGGTGCTGCTGGACCGGATCATCGCGCAGGGCGGGGCATATCTGCGCCGCGCCACCCCCAAAGGAACCGCACTTGATGGTGCCATCTGGCAAGCCCGCCATGGCGCAAGACAAAAGGAAACCCCTTCATGACACAGACCCTTATGGCCCGCGAAATCGCGGAAATCCCGTCCAGTGTCGCGGCCTGCCTTGCGCGGAATGCCGACAGCCTGCAGGTCATTGCCGACAATCTGCGCGCATTTGACCCGCAACTGGTTATCACTGTGGCGCGCGGGTCATCGGACCATGCAGCCAGCTATTTCAAATATGCCTGCGAAATTCTGGCGGGTATCCCCGTGGCATCGGTGGGGCCATCTGTTGCGTCGGTCTATGACGCCAAACTGCGGCTGCCGCGCACATTGGGGCTGGCCATTTCGCAATCGGGCCAAAGCCCCGATATTGTGGCCATGACCCGCGCGGCGCGCGCATCGGGCGCGATAACCGTGGCGCTGACCAATAACCCCGACAGCATATTGGCGCAGGGCAGCAGCTATTGCCTGCCGCTTCATTGCGGGCCGGAACGCAGCGTTGCGGCCACCAAAAGTTTCGTCACCTCGGTGGTGGGGGGGCTGGCGCTTCTGGCCGCTTGGCACGATGACCGCGACCTGACGCGCGCGCTGGCCGCGCTGCCGGATGCCTGCACACAGGCGCTGGCCTGCGATTGGGGCGCGCTGTCCGACAGGCTGGTGCGCGCGCCTGCGCTGTTTGTGCTGGGGCGCGGTGCGGGCTATGCCATTGCCAGCGAGATGGCGCTGAAATTCAAGGAAACATCGGCCATCCACGCCGAAGCCTATTCCGCCGCCGAGGTGCTGCACGGCCCTGCCGCCCTGGTCGAACGCGGCTTTCCTGTGCTGGGCATGATCTGCGAGGATGCCGCGCGCGAAGGCTTCGCCGCAACGGCCCATAAGCTGCACCAGCAGGGCGCAGACGTGTTCGTGACCGCCGATCTGCCGGATCTGGTCGCCCTGCCTGCGCCTGCGGCCCTGCACCCGCTGGTCGATCCGCTGTTGCGGGTGGTGTCCTTCTATGGCTTCATCGAGGCGCTTGCGCGCAGGCGCGGGCTGACCCCCGACACCCCGCGCCATTTGCGCAAAGTCACCGAGACTGTCTGATGAGCATTCAGGTTCTGAAAGCGGCCCATGTTTTCGACGGCACGCGGATGCATGCCAATGCCGCTGTCAGCCTGTCGGCGCAGGGGCGCATTCTGGGCCTGCATGCGGACGGGGACACGCTGCCCGCGCAACCGCAGGATCTGGGCGCGGGCATTCTCGCCCCCGGTCTGGTGGATGTGCAGGTCAATGGGGGCGGCGGGGTGATGGTGGGCGCGGACACCGATGCGGCCCAGCTTGCGCATATCTGCGCCGCGCATGCGCGGCTGGGGGCCTGCGCGATCCTGCCCACCCTGATCACCGATACCCCCGATGTGACACGACAGGTGATCGCCGCAGGGCTGGCGGCTGCGCGCGCCGGTGTGGCGGGCTTCGCGGGCCTGCATCTGGAAGGGCCGCATCTGGACCCCGCGCGCAAGGGGGCGCATGACGCCCGCCTGATCCGGCCCATGAATGACGACGATCTGGCCATGTTGTGCGATGCCGCGCACGCGCTGCCCGCGCTTATGGTCACGCTTGCGCCCGAAGCGGCCACACCCCGCCAGATCGCGGCACTGGCACAGGCGGGCGCAATCGTCAGCCTTGGGCATTCGGGCTGCGATGCGGCCACCGCACTGGCCGCCCACAGGGCGGGCGCACGCAGTGTCACGCATTTATATAACGCCATGGGCGCGCTGCAAAACCGCGCCCCCGGTCTGGTGGGCGCGGCCCTGACCAGCCCGCTTGTGGCAGGGATCATTGCCGATGGCGTGCATGTCGCGCCCGAATGCATGGCGGTCGCGTTGCAGATGAAGGCGCCGGACGGGCTGTTTCTGGTCAGCGATTCGATGGGCTTTGCGGGTACGGATCTGCGCGAAATCACCCTTGGGGGGCGGCGTATCCTGCGCGATCACGGGCGGCTGACGCTGGCGGATGGCACCCTTGCAGGGGCCGATATTTCCCTGCCGCAATCACTGGCCTGTCTGGCGGGGTTGGGTGTGGATGCAGCCCGCGCGCTGTCCATGGCCAGCCGCATCCCCGCCGACCTGATCGGGGCCACAGACCGCGGCCGCATCACCGCAGGCGCGCGCGCCGATCTGGTCCTGCTGTCGCCCGACTGGTCGCTGCGCGCGGTCTGGCAGGCGGGCGCGCGCGTGGCGTTGGTCGAAGGGCGGGCGTGAACGGGGGCATGCACGGGACGAAATTCCCAATTCTGACCCATAGTGAATAGCCCCCTCCTTTGCGCCAGGTATCCCGAATGCGCTGTTTGCAGGTTCCAACCCGCAGAAAAACGTGAAATCGCGCGCTTCATCGGTCATGTTCGCTACGCCTCTTGCCTGCGCGCCTTGAGCGCCAAGGTGCGCAGGAACAAGCCGAAGCCAGAACGTGAAAATTGAAACAGCTTCTGAAACACGCCAATTCGGGGTTTCAATACGCCAGCCAAATTGTTGATTTGAATGGAGGCGAGTACCGGAATCGAACCGGTGTACACGGATTTGCAATCCGCTGCGTAACCACTCCGCCAACTCGCCCCTTGGCCAAGCGGATACGCAGTCTGGCGGGCGGCGTCAAGGCTGTTTCTTAGGGGGGCGCCATCACCATGGGGCCGATATTGCGCCCTGCAAGGATATGCACATGCAGATGCGGCACCTCCTGCACGCCGTCGCGGCCTGCGTTGGAAATCAGGCGGTAGCCTGCACCGTCGGCACCGGGGCTGACGCCCAACTGTGCGCAGACCTGACCAATGGCGCGGGTGAAATCCGCGATCTCAAGATCGGATGCGTCCTGCGCAAAATGGTCGTAACAAACATACGGCCCTTTGGGGATCACGAGTACATGATGCGGTGTTTTGGGTGCGATATCGCTGAAGGCCAGCGAATGCTCGGTTTCCAGAACCTTGTCGCAGGGAATTTCGCCGCGCAAGATCTTCGCGAAGATATTGGAAGTGTCATAGGTGTAGGGCATCGCATCCTCTTGCAATGAACGGGTGTAGCACGCAAGGTAAGCGCAACAGGGCAGGGCGTCACCCCTGAAAACGGACAGGCGGGCAGGGAATGGACTATTCAAGCGGCATGGACCTTGTGCCGGGGCAATATGACGGGTGCTGGCTGGCTTGCGGGGGGGCGCTTGTCTATCGCGAAATGCCCAAAGCGGCCTGTTCGACGCTGGCGCAACTTGTCTATCATGCCGATCATGGCCGGTATTTCGACGGTGATATCCATGATGCGGTGCAGGGCGTCGTCAAATGGCCCTTTGCGCCCGATCTGATGGGGCCTGCGCGGGGCGGGCGGGCCTTCGTGTTTTCGGCAGTGCGCAATCCCTTTGCGCGGATCGTGTCAGGTTTTCATGAAAAGGTCTGCAGGCTTCAGCGTGACGGAAAACCCTATCGCGGGACAATGCGGCAAATGCTGGCCGAACGCTACGGGGCCGATCTGCGCGAAGGGGCCGACCCTGTGGCCGCCTTCCGGCGGTTCTTGCTGTTTGTGCGCGATGTGCATGTCTTCGGGCAGCGGTTCTGGTTTGACCGGCACTGGACGCCACAGGCACAGCATTTGCGGTCGGTCACGTTGAATCAAGTCCCCCTCAGCCATGTGTTCCGGATCGAGGAATGGGAGAGCGGGGTTGCGCCCGTGCTGGAGCATATCCCGCAGGCGCACCGGCCCGAGACCGTGGCGCGGTTCAACCCCGGGCCGAAACCTGTCGAGCCGCTGGCGTCGTATTTTGACGATCTTGGCGTGCATTTCATGCAGGAATTGTATCGTTGGGATTTCGAGTTATTCGGCTATGACCGCTATGATCCGGATGCGCGCGCAGGCGCTGCGCTGGATATTGAGGCGCTAAACCAGCGGCTGGCGGAACCGCATGCACCACATTGGGCGGGGCTTGGCAGCTGAATTTCCCCATGCAAGGTGTCCCCCTTGCAAGGTGTCCTTGCGCAAAGGGGGTGTGGGTCGGGCAAGGGACGGACAGGCCGCCCCTTGCCCGACCCACGGGGGCACCCGCGTTGCGGGTGTTTGCCCCTGCCGGAACGCGCAGGGGCAGGGCGCATCATCCGGCAGCGCTGTCCCAGCCCGATACGGCTTTGACTTCCAGAAAATCCTCGATCCCCCAGATACCGCCTTCGCGACCGTTGCCGGACTGCTTCATGCCACCAAACGGCGCGCCTGCGCCGCGGGATTTGCCGTTCATCTCGATCATGCCCGCGCGCAGATGGCGTGCCATGCGGTTGCGGCATGCGCCATCGCCGCTCTGGACATAATTGGTCAGGCCGTAGACGGTGTCATTGGCAATGCGCAGCGCGTCGTCCTCGGTGTCGAAGGGAATGATGGACAGGACCGGCCCGAAGATTTCTTCGCGTGCGATGGTCATGTCATTGCTGACATCGGCAAAGACTGTGGGGCGCACGAAATAGCCGCGATTCACCCCCTCGGGGCGGCCCAACCCGCCTGCAACCAGACGTGCGCCCTCAGATATGCCTTTGGCAATCAGGTCCTGAATCTTGTCGAATTGCGCTTGGCTGACCACTGGCCCGATATGTCGGCCCGATGCATTGGCGGGACCAACGGCGGTATTTCCGGCCAGTGTGCGGGCGGTTTCCACGGCGCTGTCATAGATGTCGCGCTGCACCAGCATGCGTGTGGGCGCGTTGCAGGACTGGCCCGAATTGTTGAAGCAATGTGCAGCGCCGCGTTGCACGGCCTTTTCATCGGCATCGGCAAAGATGATATTCGCGCCTTTGCCGCCCAGTTCCAGATGCACGCGTTTCAGCGTTTCGGCGGCGTTTTTGGAAATCGCGATGCCCGCGCGGGTTGACCCTGTGAAGCTGACCATATCGACATCCGCATGGGTGGACAGCTGCGTGCCAACACCCGCGCCGTCGCCATTGACCATGTTATAGACCCCCGGCGGGGTTCCGGCCTCATGCAGGATTTCGGACCAGATGATTGACGACAGGGGCGCAATCTCGGACGGTTTCAGCACCATGGTGCAGCCGGCCAGAAGCGCCGGGATGACCTTCAGCGTGACCTGATTCATGGGCCAGTTCCATGGCGTGATCAGCGCGCAGACGCCCACAGCTTCGCGGATGATGCGGTCATCGGGGGCGTGATCGCCCAAGGGTTCGATAAAGCGGATCTTGTCAAAGGCGGTGATGAAATTGCGGATATGCGCAGCACCTGCCCCCACTTGAGAGCTGCGGGCCATGTCAATGGGGGCGCCCATTTCAAGACTGATGGCCTGCGCCATGTCCTGTGCGCGCGCGGCGTATACCTCGCCGATGCGTTTGACCAGCGCCAGCCGGTCGGCAGGGTCGGCATGCATCCAGTCGGGCAGGGCTGCGCGCGCGGCGGCAACGGCGGCATCGGTATCGGCCTGCCCCCCTAACGATATGATTGCGCAGGTGTCTTCGGTCGAGGGGTCGATGACCTGAAGATCACGCCCTTCGCGCGGCGCGACCCAGCCCCCGTTGATATAGAAATTGCGTTTCTCCAGCATGGCTCTCTCCCGTTATGCACATGTTCATTACCTTGCATTCGGGGGCGCGGGTTTCAAGCGGCAGAAAATCAGCGCAGCGATATGACCTTGCGGTCAACCGCCAGCATATACCCCTGCCGCGCGATATTGCGCACCAGCACTTCACTGATCAACTGGTTGCCCAGCGTGTCGCGCAGGCGCTTGATGCGGGTGGCCCCTGCGGCTTCGTCGCAATCAGCCTCGGTGCGGCCGGAAATCACGGCCTCGATCGCGGCGCCGGACAGCACTTCGTCGTCAATGCAGGCTTCGGCCAGCACGGCCAGCGTTTCGACTGCCGCAGGGGTCAGGCGAAACTCCATATCATTCAGGGTGACGGCATTCGTGGCGCGATCAATGACCAGTTGTGACACTTGCAGGCCCTGCTTTTCCACCTGAACCATGCGCCTGTTCAGGGTAATCAGCATCACGATCACCACAAAGGATGTGATCAGCAACCCTGTGGCAAAGACCAGCAAAACAAAGATTACAACCCTGTAGGTCACAAGGGTTTCCGAAAACGCGGTGCCGGATTGCGCCAGAATTTCCAGCAGCTTGATTTCCGCATGGCTGGTCAGGTCTGCATTCTCGATGAAAACGCGTTCCACGCGGGCATTGAACGCGCCCGCATCCGGCAGGTGCATGAACAATGCCACAGCCGTCAGTGCCAGCACGCCCACGATTGTGGCAATGCCCCAGACAACCGCCCGATTGCCCCTGCGCGCCAGATCACTGGCGGAGATGGATTGCCCCTGCATTTCCGCTCCTGCGTTGAAAGTCGGACGGGCCAAAGATGGATTCAATCTGTAGTAGGGTCCAGCCGGTTCGTGAAATGACAGGTTCGGCATAATTGCGTGCGGCCTGCAAATCGGTGCAAGCCGCCTGCGGCAATTCGATGATGCCATATTGCAGGCGCAACGGGTTGTCCTGCTTGGCCTTGTAATCTGCGTAACACTGGGCCGAGGCTTGCCCCGCAAGCGCCAGAACCAGACATGCAGCAGCGCATAGGGTGGTTTTCATGCCGGAACCATCGCACTGGCGCGCGCGTTATTCAATATCAGCCGCGATCCCTGCACGATGTTATCGGATAACAGGGCCGCGTTATTGCGTGACGAAGCGGCGCGGCGGCAGGGTCATGACATGGCCCGTTTTGTGAAAGGAACCTGCGGCATGTCACATTTTTATTCCACCCTGAGAACCAAAGCCACTGGTGCATTGCTGGCGGCAGGTGTCGCCCTTGGCGCAATAGCCCTGCCTGCGACACCAGCAAAAGCGTCGGATGACGCGCTGATCAAATTCCTGCTGGGGGCGGCGGCGGTCGCGGTTGTCGTGCACGCCGCGCGGTCCGACAACCGCAGCAACAGGGGCCGCCCGCAGCCTAACAGCCGCGAATTGCCCGCCCATTGTCAGGAAACATGGTCGGTGCGCAATCGCAATATTTCACTGTATAATGCGCAGTGTTTGCAAAATGCAGGGCTGCGCAACCTGCCGCGCCAGTGTCTGGAAAACTCCCGCACCAATCGCGGCCAGCGCAGCGTGTATCGTGCGGCCTGTCTGTATGATGCGGGCTATCGTCCGGAACGCAGCGCCCCCAATCGCGGGCGTGACCGCCAACAGCCCAATCCACCGCGTGGCGGCGGCTGGCAAAGTGGCAATCTGTTGCCGCAGCAATGCCTGATTTCGTACCGCTATGGCGGGCAGACCCTGGCAGGGTATCGCGCGTCCTGTCTGGAACAGCACCGCGTCCGCGACCTGCCACGCACCTGTCAGGTCCGCAGCACCACCGGCACGATCTATTCCGCACAATGCCTGACGGATCGCGGCTACCGCACCCATCGTCGTTGATGGTTGCAAAAGCGGGGGGGCTTCGGGCATTACAGGCCTATGACCACGAAAACCGCCCCCGATTATGAATACGAGCGCCTTGCAACCCTGCAAGGCGCTTGTCGTATTGTGGGCGTCGATGAAGTGGGGCGCGGGCCGCTATGCGGGCCTGTCACGGCGGCAGCGGTCTGGCTGGACCCTGACGCCCTGCCTGTGGGGCTGGCGGATTCCAAGCGATTGGGCGCGCCCGCGCGTGAACGGGTTTTCGCGGCCGTCATGGCCAGCGCCGATGTGGGCATTGGCCATGCAACAGCGGCCGAGATTGACCAGATCAACATTTTGCAGGCCACCTATCTGGCGATGCAGCGCGCCATTGCGGCGTTGCGCACCCCGCCCGACCATTTGCTGATTGACGGCAACCGCCTGCCGCCCGCGCTGCCCTGTCCGGCACAGGCAATCGTCAAGGGGGACGGGCGGGTTCTGTCCATCGCGGCGGCATCGATTGTGGCCAAGGTCACGCGCGACCGGATCATGGCCGATCTGGCGCTGCGCTATCCCGGATACGGCTGGGACGTGAATGCCGGATATCCGACAAAGCGTCACAAAAATGCCATAGCAGATTTGGGGGTCACCCCAGAGCATAGACGTTCCTTCGCGCCGATACGCAAAATCTTGTGTCCATAGGTTACATGAAGAAAGTTTTTCAAACACCTGATTCAAAAAGAAATTGACGACGAATCGCCTTTGACTCATCTTAGGCCCACAACAAGCGCAAAAAGCGCATAAGCGAGGCAGAGATGGCAGTTTCAACATTGGCGCAGGGGGCGTCTGTGCTACCCTTGGATGAAATTCTTGGCGGAGACTGCATCAAGGTGATGAATTCGCTGCCAGAAGGCAGCATTGACCTCATCTTTGCCGACCCCCCCTATAACCTGCAACTGCGCGGTGAATTGCACCGCCCCGACAACAGCCGCGTTGACGCGGTGGATGATGCCTGGGACCAGTTCGACAGTTTCAAGGCGTATGACACATTTACCCGCGCCTGGCTGAAGGCCGCGCGCCGGTTGCTGAAGCCCAATGGCGCAATCTGGGTGATCGGATCCTATCATAACATCTTCCGCGTGGGCACCGCGTTGCAGGATGCGGGCTTCTGGATTCTGAATGACGTTGTTTGGCGCAAATCGAACCCGATGCCCAATTTCCGCGGCAAACGGCTGACCAATGCGCATGAAACCATGATCTGGGCGTCGAAATCCGAAGGGGCGAAATACACCTTCAACTATGAAGCGCTGAAAGAACTGAATGAGGGCGTTCAGATGCGCAGCGACTGGGTGCTGCCAATCTGTTCGGGCCATGAACGCCTGAAAGACGACAATGGCGACAAGGCCCACCCGACCCAAAAACCCGAATCCCTGTTGCACCGTGTGCTTGTGGGGTCCACCAATCCCGGTGATGTGGTTCTGGATCCGTTTTTTGGCACGGGCACCACGGGCGCAGTCGCCAAACTGCTGGGACGTCATTACATCGGGATCGAGCGCGAGGAAAACTACCGCAAGGTTGCCGCCAAACGGCTGGGGCAGGTCCGCCCGCTGGAGGCCGGCGCGCTGGAAACCACAGTCTCAAAACGCGCACAGCCGCGCGTGGCCTTCGGCCAGTTGGTGGAACGTGGCATGCTGCGTCCGGGCGAAGTGCTGGTCAACCCGCGCGGTCAGGCGGCGAAAGTGCGGGTCGACGGCTCGCTTGTCAGTGCCGAACATCGCGGTTCCATCCATCAGGTGGGCGCGGCACTGGAAAACGCGCCTTCGTGCAATGGCTGGACCTATTGGCAGTTCAAGCGCGACGGGCAGTTGATCCCGATCGATTTGCTGCGCCAGCAAATCCGCGCGGAAATGCACGACTGACCCAACCCGTATTACAGTTACCGCCGGTGTCCTTGGTTCCCGCCGGGACACCCACTGACCCCGCCTGAATTGGCGGGGTTTTTTTTATGCGCTGGACCCGCAGGGCGCGCGGTCTATACTGAACGCGTGAAGCGATGTGACAAGGCATTTTCAGAAAAAGCTGACAGACTTTTTCGGTTCAAGAATGCGGTAAACCAAGAAAGTAAAGCGTTTCGGTGACTCAACGAAACGGTTCAGGAGGGGCAGATGCGCGATTTTCAATATCCCGGCCGGTCGGCGGTCTATGCGACAAATGGCATATGTGCGACCTCCCACCCGCTGGCGGCGAAAACGGCGATCGATATTTTGCAAGCAGGCGGCAATGCCGCTGATGCCGCGATTGCGGCGGCCGTGCTCTTGGGCATATGCGAGCCGCAGATGACAGGGATCGGCGGCGATTGCTTTGTGCTGCTCAAGCCCGCGGGCGAGGATCGCGTGGTTGCGCTGAACGGGTCGGGGCGCGCGCCTGCGGCACAGAATGCAGCCGCCCTGCGCGCCCGCGGGCATGACACGGTGCCGCTGTTCGACGTTGATGCCGTGACCTTGCCCGGCGCCGTGGATGCCTTCTGCCGCCTGAACGCCGATTGGGGGCGCATGGCACTGGCCGATATTCTGGCACCCGCGATCACCTATGCCGAAACGGGCGTGCCCGTTGCGCCGCGCACGGCCTTTGACTGGGCGCGCGCGCAAAACCTGCAAGGGCACGCGCGCGATCATTTCCTGACCGGCGGGCAGCCCCTGCGCGCAGGCCAGATCTTCCGCGCGCCCCAACAGGCCCGCGCCTTGCGGCTGATTGCGCAACAAGGACGCGCGGGTTTTTATGAAGGCGAGGTCGCGCAAGATATCATAGGCAGCCTGCGGGCGCTGGGCGGCACCCACACGCCGGACGATCTGGCGGCCACCCGCTGCAATTACGCGGACCCCATCTCGGGCCTGTATAAAGGCATTGAACTGGTCGAACATGCCCCCAACGGGCAGGGGGCCACGGCCAACCTGATCCTGAATATCCTGTCGCATTTTGATATCGCCGACCTTGACCCCCTGGGTGCCCCGCGCGCCCATCTGGAGGCCGAGGCCACGAAACTGGCCTATGACGCGCGCAACCGCATCATTGCCGATCCCGACCACACATCCAGACTGGCCCATATGCTGGCCCCTGAAACCGCCGCCGCCCTTGCCGCCCTGATCGCGCCCGACCGCATTATCGCCGATCCTGCCCCCGTCACCGAAGCCATCCACCGCGACACGGTCTATCTGACTGTGGTGGACAGCAATCGCATGGCAGTGTCCCTGATCTATTCGATCTTCCATCCCTTCGGGTCGGGGCTGGCCTCGGAAAAATTCGGCATCCTGTTCCAGAACCGCGGCGCGGGCTTCACGCTGCAGGCGGGCCATCCGAACGAATTGCAGGGCGGCAAACGGCCCATGCATACAATCATCCCCGGCATGCTGCGCGAAAACGGACGCGTGACCCTGCCTTTCGGGGTCATGGGCGGGGCCTACCAGCCGGTTGGCCACGCACGGCTTGTGTCAAACCTGACCGATTTCGGACAGGATCTGCAAAGCGCCATCGACGCGCCGCGCGCTTTTGCCGAAAACGGCACCCTGACACTGGAACGCCCCTACCCGAAGGCGACATTGCGCGCGCTTGCCGATATCGGCCATAATGTCACCTATTCCGATAGCCCCATTGGCGGGGCACAGGCAATCCACTTGGGCAGTGACGGTGTTCTGGTGGGCGCATCAGACCCGCGCAAGGACGGCTGCGCCATCGGCTACTGATTTCATCTTGCCCCAAATACTCAAACACGGAACCCCCTGCCCGCAGGGCAGGGGGTGACATATGACCTTGCGGCGCAGCCGCACAATAAGATCAGGCCGGTTCAACCCGCCAGCTGGTCCCAGCAGTCCAGGGCCTTGCCCGCATACATCACCGCAGGCCCGCCCCCCATCTGGATGCACATGCCCAACACATCGGCCAGTTCCTCGCGGGTGGCCCCCGCCTTTGCCAGCGCTTCGACGTGAAAGGCGATGCACGGCTCGCACCGCACCGCAACCGCAATGCCAAGGGCCACGAATTCCTTTTCCTTCACGCCCAGTGTGCCGCTTGTCTTGGCGGCCATCGACAAGGCGCCAAACCCTTTCATCGTGTCCGGAATGGCCTTGGCAAGGGTGCGGGATTTGTCGCGTGTCTCGGCGATAAAAGCGGGGTAGTCCATATTCCACCTCATATATGATGTTGTGAATATGAACTGCCACAGCCGTCTTTGCGCGGCGTTGATCCAGATCAAGCCGCGCAACTGCCGGTCTGGCTCAGATCCTGAAAAACGGTTGCGCCAGTCGTGGCAGCAATGCACGGAACTTCAACGGCGCATCTGTGGCTGCCAGACATATACAATCCGCGCCCGCTTCGGCCACAGGGGTGTGTTCCATATCCTGATCTGCAATCTCGATATCGCCGCGCGCAAACCGGTCTGTCTCGTCCACGAAGGCCCCGTGCAGCACCAGTGTCAACTCCAACCCGCGATGCCCGTGATCGGGCACGGCCGTGCCTGCGGGAATATGCAGCAATCTTGCGCTGGCATCGCGCGATGTGGGCAAAATCGCCTGCCGGACGCCACCGCCGATATTGCGCCATTGCACCTGATCCAGACCACCGCCGACATATTCGCGCAAGGGCGCGGGCAGCACTGCGTCGCGTGGTGCGGTGTTGCGCGGTGTGCTGTGGCCGGCCGCTTGTGCCGGTCCCTGCCTGATCTTGTCCAATGTTGCCGTCAGCGCATCAGGTGACATGGTGGCGGGCGCGACATGCTGGTCCAGAACAGCCCCACCCACTGTGTCGAACCCGGCCAGCCGTGCGCGGCATTCATCGCAAAGCGAGATATGTGTCGCCACAACCAGATTAAACGCCTCTGGCAGGCTGCCGGCCGAATAGGCCATCAACAATTTGTCGCTTATGTGGTGTCTGATCATTGTCGTGCCGTTTCTTTTCAAGTCATGGAATGGCGCAGCCGTTCCAGTGCCAATCTTATGCGGGATTTGATGGTGCCAAGCGGCAATCCCGTCTGATCCGCGATTTCGTTATGGGACAGGTCCCCGAAATACGCGCTTTCGATCATCTTCCGTTGTTTTTCCGGCAGGGCATTCATGGCCTGCGCCAGCTTGTCTGTTTCCTGCTGCAAGGCCAGTACGTCCAACTGGTCGGGTTCTGCATCCGGCCCCCATGGCAGGTCTTCGGGTTCGGGGCGGCGGTCGCGGCGCAACATATCGATGCGCCGGTTCCGCGCGATTGTGAATATCCAGGTTGCCGCACTGGCCCGTGTCGGGTCGAATTGCCCCGCCTTGTGCCAGACTGTGGCCATGACGTCTTGCGCGCATTCCTCGGCAGTGGTGGGGTCTGCGCCCGATTTCATCAAGAACGCCTTCACGCGCGGCGCGAAATGTTCAAACAGCTTGGTGAATGCCTGCGCGTCCTGTGTGTCTGCCACGCGCTTGACCAGTTCCGCCCAAACAATTTTATCCGTGTTGTCCAATCTAACCTGTCCCGCCATCCTGTCCAACATTCCGCCATGCGCGCCGATGTGAACGGGCGTGCCTTGCGCAAGTTGCGTGATTGTATCGTCACAGGTCTGATCAAACATGCCAGTGTTACGGCTGCAAGAGGGTGGCAGATCAAAAAACATGTCATGAGGGACAGAAGTTTTTTTGCAGTGATCTGCCCATGTGGTCCCTGCGTAGAAGATAAAAGCCAGAAAAATACCGGAGTGCCAGTTAATGCCGTTCGAAATGCTAGATGTCCCTGCCCGTCGTATTGCCGTAATCGGGGGGGGGATCTCGGGGTTGGGGGCGGCCTATCTGCTGGCGCAGCGTCACCGCGTCACCTTGTTCGAGTCGGAGCCGCGCCTTGGCGGGCATGCACGCACTGTGCTGGCGGGCAAGACGGGCGCGCAGCCCGTCGATACCGGCTTTATCGTGTTCAACTACACGAATTATCCCAATCTGGCCAATGTGTTCGAACGCCTTGATGTGCCGGTCGCGCCCTCGAATATGAGTTTTGGTGTGTCGTTTGATGCGGGCCGTTTTGAATACAGCCTGTCGGGCATTGACGAAGTGTTCGCCACACGCCGCAATATCGCGGACCCGCGATACTGGCGCATGATGCGCGATATCTTGCATTTCAACAAACACGCGCCGCGCGTGGCTGTCAGTGATCCTGCGCTAAGTATCGGGGGGCTTCTGGACCGGCTGGGCACGGGGAACTGGTTCCGCGACAGGTATCTGTTGCCATTCTCCGGCGCGATCTGGTCCACGCCAACGCGCAAAATTCTGGACTTCCCCGCGCAGGCGATGATGCGTTTCTTCAGCAATCATGCCCTTTTGGGGTATGAGGGGCAGCATCAATGGTACACGGTCAAGGGCGGATCGATCGAATATGTGCGCCGGTTAAGCGACCATCTGGAACGTGTGGGTGTGCGGTTGCGCCCAGCCACGCCTGTGCAATCGGTCACCCGCGGGCCGCTTGGGGTGCAGGTCAAGGCGCATGGTATGGAGGCCGAGGAATTTGACGAAATCGTCTTTGCAACCCATTCCGATGTGACCTTGCGCCTGCTGGCCGATCCGTCCGCGGCCGAGGCCGCAGCCCTTGGCGCAGTGCGCTATCAAAGCAATGATGCGATTTTGCACAGTGATCCTGCCGTTATGCCCAAGCGGCGCAAATGCTGGTCCAGCTGGGTCTATACCGAACGCGGCCCTGCGGATCGTGAGCGTATTTCCCTAAGCTACTGGATGAATTCGCTGCAACCCATCCCGCATGATGACCCCATGTTCGTGACCCTGAATGCAAACCACCCCGTGCGCGAGGAATGCATTTACGACACCTATAGTTTTGACCACCCCGTCTATGATGCGGGCGCATTGCAGGCCCAAAGCGATATTCGCGCGTTCAACGGCACCAATCGCACATGGTTTTGCGGTGCATGGATGCGCAATGGCTTTCACGAGGACGGGTTTGCAAGTGCCGTCGATGTGGCGCGCGCGATGAACGGGGCCGCGCAACAGGTGGCGGCGCAATGACAGGCATTGACCATATCGCGGGGCGCACCTTTCACGGGCGGCGGGGGCCGGTTGACAACCGGTTCAGCTATGGCGTCGATTATGTGCTGTTCGACGCCGAAAAGCCGCTGCGCCTGCCGCGTCTGCTGGTGCGCAACCGTGCCGGTCTGGTGTCCCTGCGCGACCGCGACCATGGCGGCGCGCCGGGGCAGGGAACAGGGGCTGCGTGGGTGCGGCAGGTTCTGGCGGCACATGGTCTGGACAGCGTGGCAGGGGGCGCGCTGTTGTTGCTGACACAGCCGCGCATTCTGGGCCATTTGTTCAACCCTGTCAGTTTCTGGCTGTGCCATGACCCTGCGGGCGGGCTGCGCGCGGTCATAGCTGAAGTGAACAACACCTATGGCGACCGGCATTCCTACTTGTGTGTCAAACCGGACCAGTCTGTCATCACGGCGCAAGATGAACTTGGCGCGCAGAAGATATTCCATGTCTCGCCGTTCCAGCCGGTGGCGGGGCAATATGCCTTCCGCTTCGACATCTCGGATGACAAGGTCAATATCCGCATTTCCTACACCCAGAATGACGAAGCCAGGGGCGCAGGTCTGGTGGCGACCTTGACAGGGCCGCGCGCGCCGCTGACATCGCGCCGTTTGCTGGCGGCGATGCTGCGGCGGCCCTTCGGGTCGCGCAGGGTGCTGGCGCTGATCCATTGGCAGGCAGTCAAACTGTGGTGGCGCGGTGCGCCGTTTCGCGCGCGCCCCGAACCGCCCGCATCCGAGGTCAGCCAATGACGACCGCAAGCGCCGCGACACAACAGCCCCTATCCCCCGCGCTGTGGGGCTATGCCGTGTTTGGCGGGCTGCTGGCCATGGCGGGACTGCCGATCTATATACACGCACCGAAATTCTATGTTGATGAATATGCCGTGTCGCTGGCGGCGCTGGGTACAGTCCTGTTTGTGTTGCGGGGGCTGGATTTCGTGCAGGATCCGGCGCTGGGCTGGCTGGCCGGACGGCTGCGCCATGCGCGCGCGCAGGCTGTGGGGATTGCCGGTGTCCTGATGGCCCTTGCAATGCTGGCGCTGTTTGCCATTCCGCCGGCCTTTTCGCCAATGCTGTGGTTCGCGTTGTCGTTGACGGTGCTGTTCTCGACCTATTCGTTCCTGACGATCTGCTTTTATGCCACGGGCACAGCGCGCGGGACAGAATTGGGCGCGGGCGGGCATGTGCGGCTGGCAGGCTGGCGCGAGACGGGCGCACTTCTGGGGGTGTGTCTGGCGGCTGCGGCACCTGTGGCCCTTGCGGGCGTTCTGGCGCAACCGTTCACGGGGTTTGCACTGGGTTTTGCGATGATGGCGGGGCTTGCGCTTTGGGCGATGCGGTCCGAATGGGGGCGGCTGGCCGCACCCCAGCGCGTTGACGCGCCCGTCTTGCGCTTGCGCGAGATTGCGGCGGACCGCATCGCGCGGCGCTTGTTGCTGGTCGCGCTGGTCAATGCGTTGCCGGTGGCCGTAACCTCGACCCTGTTTTTGTTCTATGCCGAAACGGTGCTTCAGGCGGATGGCTGGGAAGGGCCGCTGCTAATCCTGCTGTTCCTGTCCGCGGCCGCATCCGCGCCGCTATGGGCGCGGCTGGCGCGGCGGATCGGGGCAAAAACGGCGCTGGTTTCAGGCATGGCGCTGGCGGCCACAAGTTTCGTGTTTGTGCTGATGCTTGGCCCCGGTGACATTGCATTATTTGCGCTGATCTGTGTCCTGTCGGGGGCGGGTATTGGCGCTGATTTGACGCTGCTGCCCGCCATTTTCGCGTCGCGCATGGCGGAATTGTCGCCCGATGCGGCGCAGGGGTTCGGCCTGTGGGCCTTCGTCACCAAGGCCACATTGGCGATTGCGGCGGTGATCGTCTTTCCTGTGCTGGATCTTAGCGGCTTTGCCGCCGGACCCGAAAACCCCGACAGCGCGATTTTGGCGCTGGTGCTGCTATATGCTGCGCTGCCTTCGGTATTGAAACTTCTGGCAATAGTGCTGCTGGCACTGACGCCCCTGACGGAGAAATGACCATGACCACCTTGCTGACTGTGCTGACAGGAATGGCCCTGATGCTGGCGCTTCTTGCGCTGATGCAGCGCTTGCGCGGGTTCGGGGCGCAAAAGCCGTCGGATTATGCGGGGTTGGAGCCGCGCATCGACATTCGCCAGCACCTGTCCGGCCCGATCCGCTGCGAAGGGGTGATTTACGGCCCCTTGGGGCGTGTCACATCGCGGTTCACGGCGAATATGGAAGGGCGCTGGGATGGCAATCGCGGCGTCCTGTCCGAACATTTCACCTATGATAGCGGCACCAAACAGGACCGCGAATGGCGGCTGACGCTGGGAAATGACGGCGCGATCAAGGCCGAAGCCGATGACCTGACACGCACCGGTCAGGGCCAGCAGGAAGGATCGGCCGTGTGCCTGAATTACACCATTCGCCTGCCGGAAAGTGCGGGCGGGCATGCGTTGCAAGTCACGGACTGGATGTATCTGGTCGATGACAAGACAATCATCAACCGCAGCCAGTTCCGGAAATTCGGAATCAAGGTGGCCGAACTGGTCGCCACGATGCGCAAGATCGACGCATGAGGGGGCTTTCCGGCAAAACCTACTGGCTGGTCGGCGCATCCGAGGGGCTGGGCCGTGCGCTGGCGCAGCAATTGTCCCTTGCGGGCTGTTCGCTGGTGCTGTCGGGGCGCAATGCCGATACATTGCAGACCCTTGCTGCGGAATTGCCCAATGAGGCGCGTGTCGTAACATGCGATGTGGCCGACAGGGCATCTGTTCTGGTGGCGGCGCGCGAAGCAGGGCCTGTGGACGGGCTGGTGTGGCTGGCAGGGGTTTACTGGCCTTTTGCCGCGCAGAACTGGGACGCCGAGAAGGCAGAGGCGATGTTCGACGTAAACCTGACAGGGGCCGCGCGGGTTCTGGGGCAGGTGGTGCCGAATATGGTGGCGCGCGAACAGGGCCATATCGTGATTGTCGGGTCGCTGTCGGGGTATCGTGGCTTGCCGGGGTCCATCGGGTATAGTTCCAGCAAGGCGGGGCTGATGCATCTGGCCGAATCGATGCATGCGGATCTGCGCGGCACTGGTGTGGATGTGCAGCTTGCCATTCCGGGGTTCATCCGCACGCGGTTGACAGACAAGAACGATTTCAACATGCCCTTTCTGATGGAGCCTGAACAGGCGGCATCGGAAATCATGGCACTGATGCGCGGGCACAAATTCCAGCGCGCCTTTCCGCGTGTGTTCTCATGGCTGTTTCGTGGCGCGAACTTTCTGCCCGATTGGGCCTATTACAGGGTATTTGGCGGCAAATCCGGATGACGCCCGCCTTCGGCCACATCTGGCCCGTCCCCCTTCGCGACCTGTTCGCCAGCACGATGCAAGACGCGAAATCTGTTGCAAGCCAGCGCCCTTTGCGCGACACTTGGCGCGTTGGCAACAGGAGGACGGCATGCTTGCAATCAGCCCGCGCAAGGTTGTTCACATCATCTATCTGGCCCGCGAAGGCGCTGTGGGCGAGGCACAGGTGCATGCCTTCATGGATGCGCTGAACGACGATGAGAAGGCCAGTCTGACCGCCGTTGCGTGGGTCGGACGCGGCGCGTTCGAGCCGGAGGATTACGCCGAAGCTGTCGCAACCGCCATTACCGAAGCCACCACGCCTACGGCAGATTATCTGCTTGGCATGCCACATCTGGCTGAAAACCTTGAAAACGGGCTGGAAGAACTTGGCATCGACGTCACCGGCGAGGAAGAGGATTTCCTGAAACAAGGCTCCTGACAAGCCTTCTGACTGGGGGGGGCGCAGGGCTTAGTCCGTGCGCTGTTGCCATTCCGCAAGGGCGGGGTTTTGCGGCGCATCTTGCGTTTGGGGCTGCGCGACAGGCGTTTGTGTAATCTCCGTTCGTGGTGGCATTCTGGTGCAGCGCAGATGGTGCGCCTCTCGTGCGCCGAAGTAGAAGGCCACAACCGCCCCCAATAACCACCACAAGGGGTCAGGCACCGCAGACAAGGCCAGCATGCGCAGGCCAAAACCGTCAGGGTCTGCCATGGCATAGACGAACAACCCCAATGTGCCAAGCGCCAGAAGCGGGCGGGGCAGGCGGTTCAGCCCGTTCACTGCCGAATCAAACCAGCCTCCGCGCCCGAACTGGAATTCCGCGCTGTGGCTGGCATGGGCGGCCTTGTAGGCATCATGGCCCAGTTCCATCGCGCGGGTGGCATTGGGGCGGAAAACTTCGGCGACGGATGTGACGGTCTGCCCCAATGCGCGGGCTTCGCGGGCACCGCCAAACAGCAGGCCGAACAGGGATCGGATCATGGGATTGGTCCTTTTGCAGGGTTCGGGGTGGAAAGACGGGCAAGGGGGAAGGGGAGGGCATGGCCTGTTGCGGCCATTGGGTATTGCCCCAAAGTGCGGAATCAAGGCCGCAGGCCGCCGCACCATCGGCGGGCCGTCCCGCGGCCTGCCGATTACCCTGATGGCAGGCCAAGCCTTGTAAGTCGAAATATGCCGCCAGCATAAAGTGAACTTCTATGACGTCGGATCGGCAGACCCCGGCCCACCGATAGCGCGGGCTTTATCCAAGTGCGACGGACCGCAACAGGCCAATGCCTGCCACTACCCCCATCCCCGCACCCGTTCACGGTGCTGCGCGTCCGTCAGGTGGAAGCGTGCGCTGATGAATTCCTCGGCGCGGGTGATCCAGCCGCCCTTGCCGCCATCGCGCCTGCGGGCGAATTTGCGGCTGGCGGGGCGTTGGTCGGCAATGCGGTAATAATAATCGCGCCGCGCAATCCCGTAGGCATCGACCAGATGCGACGGTGCCATATCATAGGCACGGTGCGTGGCTGCAATGGTTTGCGGGCCGATCACGCCGTCTGTGGCCACATCCAGCCCCATTTGCACCAGCAGGCGTTGCAGGATGCGCACAGCATTCGCGCCTGCATTCACATACATGTCAAACACCGTGGCCCATAGCGGTTCGGGCAACTCGGTAATGCGGGGGCGGGTGAAATAATGGTCCACATAAATATCGATCGCCTGTTCGCGGGTCAGGGCGCGCACATCGTCCACAGTGACCTGCGCGCCCGGCCGCAGGCGGCGCAGCGTATGGATAGTGACGCCGAAATTTGTGGCCCCGCCGGGATCATCGGGGTCATTGACGAAGCCGCCTTCGCGGGCGACGATTTCCGCAGCAAGGGTCCGGACAGTTTTCATGGGGCACCTGTTTCATCTTGTCGGGATGTGCCAATGTGCCAGCAAGGGACAAATATCCGGCTACCACGGCGTGCGTTGCGTGGCGTTCCCGTGATCCTTTGCCCCTTTTCCCGCCGCCTGCTTTGGGCTATCTGGCCAGATGTAGAATGAAGGATAGCCCGCCATGACCTATGAAACCCCCGGCGAGGTCGAGCAGAACTGGCGTGATGCCATCTCGACCATCGAAGAGATCATCAACGAGGCCCGCAATGGCCGCATGTTCATTCTTGTGGACCATGAGGACCGCGAGAATGAAGGGGATCTGGTAATCCCTGCGCAGATGGCCACGCCAGAGGTGATCAATTTCATGGCGACCCATGGCAAGGGGCTGATCTGCCTGACCCTGCCGGGGGAACGGATCGACCAGTTGGGCCTGCCGCTGATGGCGTCCAGCAATTCATCGCGCCATGAAACCGCCTTCACTGTGTCCATTGAGGCGCGCGAAGGTGTGTCCACGGGCATTTCGGCCTATGACCGTGCGCGCACGGTTGCGGTTGCGATTGACGCTGACAAGGGCGCGGCCGATATCGCCACGCCCGGCCATGTCTTTCCGCTGCGTGCGCGCGATGGCGGCGTGTTGGTGCGTGCGGGCCATACCGAAGCTGCGGTCGATATTTCCCGCCTTGCGGGGCTGAACCCGTCCGGCGTGATCTGCGAAGTTATGAAAGAAGATGGCGAAATGGCGCGCCTGCCCGACCTTGTGGGTTTCGCGCAGAAACACGGCCTGAAAATCGGCACGATTTCGGACCTGATTGCCTATCGCAGGCGGCATGACAACCTTGTGCGGGTCATGCAGGAAGAAAAGATCACCTCGGAATTCGGGGGCGAATGGGTGATGCGGGTGTATTCCGACACGACGCAAGGGGCCGAACATGTCGTGCTGATCAAGGGCGATATCACAACGCCTGACCCCGTTCTGGTGCGCATGCATGCGTTTGACCCCCTGCTGGATATGGTCGGCACAGGCGGCACGGGGCGCGCGGATGAATTCGCAGATGCCATGCGCCTGATCGCGCAAGAAGGGCGCGGCGTGCTGGTGCTGCTGCGCGACACGCATATGAAAATGACCGCGTCCGACAGTTCGCCGCAAACATTGCGTCAATACGGGCTGGGGGCGCAGATCCTGTCATCACTGGGGTTGCATGACCTGATCCTGTTGACCAATTCTGCAACGCCGCGCGTGGTGGGGCTGGACGGCTATGGCCTGTCCATTACCGGCACGCGCAAGATACCTTCTGTGAAAGGCGCCTGATATGGCCGGACATGAAACCCATTACACGCTGCCCCGCCCAGAATTCGACCGCGCGCCGAAACTGCTGATTGTTGTGTCCCCCTATTACAAGGACATCACCGACCAGATGCTGGCCGGTGCCCGCGCCGAGATAGAGGCCGCAGGCGGCAGCCATGACACCATTGAGGTGCCGGGCGCGCTGGAAGTGCCCACGGCCATCGGGCAGGCGTTCCGCATGTCGAATTTCGACGGGTTCGTGGCGCTGGGCTGTGTTATTCGCGGGGAAACCACGCATTATGACACTGTGTGCAATGACAGTTCGCGCGCGATTACCCTTCTGGGCTTGCAGGGGGCCTGCATTGGCAATGGTATCCTGACGGTTGAGAACCGCGCGCAGGCACAGGTCCGCGCCGAGGCCGCGGGCCAGAACAAGGGCGGCGGTGCCGCAGCGGCGGCGTTGCACCTGATCGCGCTTGCGCGGCGCTGGGGGGGCGCGAAACGGTCCGTGGGCTTCCTGCCCGAACGCACGGAATTCGACATTGCGGGCGGTAACGGAACACCGGTAGCGTGAACATGGAACAGAACAAGAAATCCCCGACAGTCGAAGAAAAGCGCGCCCTGCGCGGCGCCGCACGGTTTTATGCCGTTCAGGCCCTGTTCCAGATGGAGGCATCGGATCGCGGCGTCAGCGAGACCCTGCGCGAATTCGAGGCGCACCGCATCGGGGCCGAAACCGAGGATGAAACCTGGGCCGAGGCCGACATCAATTTCTTTCGCCGGCTGGTCGATGCCGCTGTTGAACGACAGGGCGCGATTGACCAGATGACCGACCGTGCCCTTGTGGCAAAATGGCCCATCGCGCGGATTGACCCGACCTTGCGCGCCTTGTTCCGTGCGGCAGGGGCGGAATTCCTGACGGCGCAAACGCCGGTGCGGGTGGTGATCAGCGAATTCGTGGCCCTTGCAGGTGCGTTTTTCCCCGAAAGCCGCGAACAGAAATTCGTGAATGCCGTGCTGGACCATATGGCCCATGAGGCCCGCGCGGCCGAATTCTGACGCGGCCATGCAGCCGCGACTGACCGCCGATATATTGCTTCAGGCGTACCGGCAGGGCGTTTTCCCCATGGCCGAAAGCCGCGATGATGACGCGCTGTACTGGTTTGACCCCGTGGCGCGCGGGGTCATGCCGCTGGACGGGTTCCATATGTCGCGCTCGCTGGCGCGGTGCATCCGGACAACCCCGTTTCAGGTAACGCTGAACCATGATTTCGCGGGCGTGATGGCGGGCTGTGCCGCCCGCGAAACCACATGGATCAATGCCGAAATCACCCGCCTGTTCAACGACCTGCACCGCGCGGGCCACGGCCATTCACTGGAAATCTGGGAAGGGGCGGACCTGGTCGGCGGGGTTTACGGTGTGGCCCTTGGCGGGGCGTTTTGCGGGGAAAGCATGTTTTCGCGCCGCAAGGATGCGTCGAAAATCGCGCTGGCCTATCTGGTCACGCATCTGCGAAACTGCGGTTTCGTGTTGTTTGATACACAATATCTGAACGACCATCTGGCCAGTCTGGGCGGGGTCGAGATCTCGCGTGCGACCTATCGCCGGACCCTGTCGAAGGCCCTGAAACTGAACGCGGATATTCTGGGCCAGCCGCTGCCTGATCCCTATGATGTCTTGCAGTTAAGGACCCAAAGGTCATAGCGCGCATGATCCAGCGCGTTCAGCGCGGGGCTTGACGCGACCATCCAGCCGGAAAACAGCATTTCATCCGCGCGGGTGTCATAGACATCGATCCAGGCAAATGCCTCTCCGGCGGGGTTGTCGGCGGGGTAGCGGCATTCCTTGACCATGGCGATCAGGTGACCGATCCGCGCGTCATTGGACTGGTCAACCTCAAAATCGACACTGGTTCCCGCCACACGGTCCAGCCCGCGTATGATCGCGCCATCAGCGCGCATGAAATGTTCGCTCGCGCCCGGAATGGCGATGCCTTGCGCAAGTGCTGCGGGGGCAAAAAAGGCTGAAACCAGAAAAAATGTAACTGCGCTGCGCACCATGCTGGCCGATCCGTATGAAACCGTCTGTTGCGCTGGGTTATGCACGATACGCGCCCCGAAATCCAGCGCTGCGCAGTCATCTTTGCTTGATCAACGCCGTGATGCCGGCCCGCGCCGTGCCCGCTGGCGTTGCGCCCGCTGGACCATACGCATCAGGCGCAAAACCAGTGAGACAAGGCGCAAACCGTTCATTCCGGCGTCCATGCCTCGTAATCCGTGCGGGGCTGCGGGTTCTGCCGCCGGATTGACCCTTTTGGCGCATAGGCCAGCGCCGTGCCGGTCAGGTTTTCCTGATGCGGTTTTTCCCAGTCCTTGCGCTGCAACGGGCGTTCGCTGGGCAATTCGTCCCATGTGTGATGCAACCAGCCATGCCAGTCGGGGGAAATGCGGCTGGCCTCGGATTCGCCGTTATAGATGACCCAGCGTTTCTTGCTGTCGCGGGAACGGTAGAAGACATTTCCCTGATCATCCTCGCCGACCTTAACCCCCTGACGCCAGGTGAAAAAAGCTGTGTTCAGCGTCGAGTAGTTCCACCAGGTCACGAAGCGAAGCAGGAATTTCATGTCACACCCATAGTCATTTGCCGCATGGCGTTGCGCCCTTATGCACCAGCGGTGCGGGGAAATCCAGTGCCAAGCGTCACAGGATACGGGGGCGCGGTTGCGTCCTGTTACAAGTGGCGTGAAACGCATGGAAACCGCGCGGATTGCACTTATATCCTGCCCATGATCCGCAACAGGAGGTGCTGATGCCCCGCTTTGAACGCCGCCCCGAAATCATAGATGCGCTGACGCCTGAACAGTATCGCGTGACACAGCAAAACGGCACAGAGCGCCCTTGGTCCGGCGAGTATAATGACAATAAACGCGCCGGCATTTACGTCGATATCGTGTCGGGGGAGCCGCTTTTTGCGTCGGCCGACAAATACGAATCGGGCTGCGGCTGGCCCAGTTTTACCAAGCCCCTTGTCCCTGCCCATATCGCTGAATTGCATGATACCAGCCATGGTATGACCCGCGTAGAAGTGCGCTCCACCCATGGCGACAGCCATCTGGGCCATGTGTTCCCCGATGGGCCCCCCGATCGTGGTGGTTTGCGCTACTGCATCAATTCCGCATCGCTGCGTTTCATCCCCAAAGAGGAGATGGAGGCCGAAGGATACGGCGAGTATCTGGATCAGGTTGACGGCTAGGCGCGGGGATCGCGTCGGGGGTAGACCGCGTGCTTGCGGGTGGGTCTGGCCTGTTGCGGACCTTCGCGTTTGGATAAAGCCCGCGCCATCGGTGGGCCGGGGTCTGCCGATCCGACGCTCAAGGAACGCACTTTATGCTGGCGGCATACTCCGTCTTTCAAGGCTGGCCTGCCATCAGCGTAATCGGCAGGCCGCGGGACGGCCCACCGATGGCGCGGCGGGCTGCGCCCTTGATTCCGCGCCTTGGGCATTCCCCCAATGACGGCATCAGACCAAACCGCGAATGCCCCACCGCTCGCGCTGATATGCACCATCCCCAACAGGGGGACTGGATCGCCCGCGCCCCAAGGCTTAGATCATATTCAGATACGCCATGACACACGGATGCAACCATGCCCCTGACCCTTGATCACAGCTATGCCCGCGACTTGCAGGGCCTCTATGTCCCGTGGCAGGGGCAGGACTGGCCTGATCCGCAAATCGTGCTGCGCAATGATGCGCTGGCGGATCATTTGGGGTTGGACGTGGCCGCACTGGATGCGGGCGTGCTGACCGGCCATGCGCTGCCCGACACCGCGCGCCCGCTGGCCATGGCCTATGCGGGCCACCAGTTCGGCGGGTTTTCCCCGCAACTGGGCGACGGGCGCGCGATTCTGCTGGGCGAGGTTGTGGACAGGGGCGGCGCGCGCTGGGACATCCATCTGAAAGGGTCGGGGCGCACACCCTTCGCGCGCGGCGGGGACGGGCGTGCGGTGCTGGGTCCGGTGCTGCGCGAATACCTGATATCGGAATCCATGGCCGCGCTGGGCGTGCCCACCACCCGCGCGCTGGCGGCCTGCACCACTGGCGACCGCGTGTTGCGCCAGAACGGGCTGGAACCGGGTGCGGTGCTGGCGCGTGTCGCGGCCAGCCATCTGCGCGTGGGCACATTCCAGTTCTTCGCGGCGCGGGGCGAAGGGGACAAACTGCGCCAGCTGGCAGATTACGCCATCGCCCGCCATGACCCCGACCTGACCGGCACGCCCGAACGCTACGTCCAGTTCCTGCACCGCGTGGCCGCGCGTCAGGCGCAGACTGTGGCGCAATGGATGGGGCTGGGCTTTGTGCATGGGGTGATGAACACCGACAACACCACCATTTCAGGCGAAACCATCGATTATGGTCCCTGCGCGTTCATGGACCGCTATGACCCCGCCACTGTATTCAGTTCCATCGACCAACAGGGGCGCTATGCCTATGGCAACCAGCCCGCGATCATCTTCTGGAACCTTGCGCGGCTAGCCGAGGCGCTTTTGCCGCTGATTGATGCGGATGAGGACCGCGCCATTGCCCGCGCCTCGGATGTGATTGCGCAGGCACAGGACCAGTATCGCGCGGCATGGCTGGATGTGTTCGCGCGCAAGCTGGGATTGCGCACGCCGGATGCGAGCTTGATCGACGATATGCACCGGATCTGGACAGCGCAGGGGGTGGATTTCACCAGCTTTTTCCGCGCGCTGCCCGATGCGCTGCGCGGCGATGCCACCAGCCTGCGCACCCTGTTTGACGATCCGCAGGTTCTGGACCCTTGGCTGGCCTCCTATCAGGCGCTGGCAGATGCAGACACGCCCGACCGTGCGGCCGCTGCCAATCCGGTCTATATTCCACGCAATCATCTGGTCGAGGCCGCACTGGATGCCGCCAATGCGGGCGACATGGCCCCGTTCATGGCGCTACTGGCGCGCGTGCAGGCCCCGTTCACGCCCATTGACGGGGCCGAAGGCTATGCGCAGCCCGCCCCGCGCGACACCCCCGAAGTGGTCACATTTTGCGGCACATAAGCGGTTTCATCTTGCCAAAAATACTCAATCCTGCGGGTGGGCCTATACCGCCGTTTCGCCAAGGGCGCAGATAATCTCCCATTCCTGCGGGCTGACCGGCTGGACCGACAGGCGCGATGTGCGCACCAGCGCCATATCCTGCAGGCGCGGGTCATCCTTGACCATGGCCAGTGTCACAGGGCGCTTGAAGGGCTTTACTGCGCGCACATCCACACATTCCCAGCGGGGGTCGTCAGTGGTGCTGTCAGGATGCGCGGTTGCAATCACCTCGCATATTCCCACCACGGCCTTGTCGGATTGCGAGTGGTAGAAAAACGCCAGATCGCCCCGCTCCATCGCGCGCATGTTGTTGCGCGCCTGATAATTGCGCACACCGTCCCATTCCTCGCCCGCCGCCCCCTTGGCCACCAGATCTTCCCAGCCAAAGGCATCGGGTTCCGATTTCATCAACCAGTAGCGCATCAGCCGATGACCTTCTTCCATTCCTGAAGGCGCACGGACTCGAACAGTCCGGCTTTCGCATAAGGGTCTTGCGCGCCCCATGCGGTGGCGGCGGCCATGTCGGGCAGGTCCAGCACGATCAGCGATCCCGCCATCTCGCCCGCATCATCCAGCAGCGGGCCCGCCATCTGCACGCAGCCGGTCTGCGCGATGTAATCCAGATGCGCCTGCCGGTTGGCCTTGCGAATGTCCAATGCGCCCGCCTTGTCGGTGCAGACCATCATATATAGCGGCATTCTTGTCCTCCTTTTTGGGTTTATTCTTCGATCAGGGGGCGGGCCAGCAGGGCGTCGCGGGCTTCGGTCACGGTCAGGTAGCCCTCGATCATGGCGGCAACCATGCGGGTGATGGGCATGTCTAGCCCGCGCGATTGCGCAAGGCGCGCCACTGCGCGCGCGGTTGCGGCCCCTTCCACTGTGGTTGCGGGGTCAAATTCGGCCCCCGATCCCAGCGCCAGACCATAGCGGAAATTGCGCGATTTGTCCGACCCGCAGGTCAGGATCAGATCGCCAAGTCCCGACAGCCCTGCCAATGTATCGGGTTGCGCCCCCAGCGACAGGGCAAGGCGCTGCATTTCCGCATAGCCGCGCGCCATCAGCGCCGCGCGCGCGGATTCGCCCATTTCCGCGCCGATCACCATGCCCGCGGCAATCGCGATCACGTTTTTCAGCGCGCCGCCCAGTTCCGCGCCGGTGACGTCCGTGTTGCGATAGAGCCGCAGCGCGTTTGTGGACAGTTCCAGTTGCAGCGCCTTGCCCAGTGCCGCATCCCCGCAGGCCAGTGTCAGGGCTGTTGGCAGGCCGCGCGCGATGTCATGGGCGAAACTCGGCCCTGTCAGAAGGGCCGCGCGCGCATCGGGCAGGGTTTGGGTTATCACCCCCACAGGGCCAAGCAGAACGTCCAGATCAACCCCCTTGGAACAGGCGACCAGCACGCGGTCTGTCAGGAAGGTGGCATTTTCCTGCAAGAACCCGCGCATGGCCTGCATGGGCATGGCCAGCAACAGGGTTTGCGCATCTATGCTGGCCAGTTCATGGGTGACCTGAACACCGTCAGGCAGCGGAATGCCGGGCAGGCGGCGGGTGTTTTCGCGTATCCGCGCCATGTCGTGCGCGTGGTCCGCATCGCGGGTCCAAAGCGTGGCGCGCCCCTGTGCCGCCTGACCCAGCGCGCAGGCCAATGCGGTGCCAAATGCCCCCGCGCCAAGGATTGCAACGCTCATGCCTTTGCCCCTTTCTTGCCTGACCCCAACATGGGGGCGGCGGTTTGGTCCAGCGGCCAGCGCGGGCGCGCGGCCAGTGTCATGTCGTCGCACGCGCCCATGCGCAGCCGTTCCAGCCCCGCCCATGCGATCATGGCGGCGTTATCGGTGCACAGCGCAAGTGGCGGTGCGATGAACTGCACGCCCAACCGCTTCGCCAGCCCTTCCAGCCCTGCGCGCAGCACGGTATTGGCCGCAACCCCGCCAGCCACGGCAAAAACCGGCATGGCCGGTTCAAGCGCCAGATATTGTGCCAGCGCGCGGCGGGATTTGGCGACCAGCACATCGGCCACTGCCTGTTGAAAACCCGCGCACAGGTCGGCGCGGTCCCCCGCGCGCAGCCCGCCATGTTCGGCAATCAGGCTGTCACGGGTGCGCAGCACAGCGGTTTTCAGGCCCGAAAACGACATATTGCAATCATCGCGGTCCAGCAGCGGGCGCGGCAGGGCAAATCGCGCCGCATTTCCGCCTGCCGCCTGCGCCTGCACGGACGGCCCGCCGGGTTGGGGCAGGGCCAGCAGTTTCGCGGTTTTGTCAAACGCCTCGCCGGGGGCATCGTCGATGGTGCCGCCAAGACGGGTAAAGCGGTCGGGCGCATGCGCGATCAGGAACTGGCAATGCCCGCCCGACACCAGCAGCATAAGATAGGGGAAGTCCACCCCGTCTGTCAGGCGCGGGGTCAGCGCGTGGCCTGCAAGGTGGTTCACGCCGATCATCGGCAGGCCAGTGGCGGCTGCCAGCCCCTTGGCCAGCATCACGCCCGACAGCACCCCGCCAATCAGCCCCGGCCCGGCGGTGACGGCAATGGCATCCACCCCGTCCAGTGTCACCGCCGCCTGTTCCAGCGCGGCCTCGACGGCCAGATCCAGTTTCTCGGCATGGGCGCGCGCGGCCAGTTCGGGCACCACCCCGCCGAAGGCCGCATGCAGGTCGGTCTGGTCCAGAACGACATTGGACAGGATTTCGGCGCGGGCAGGGGGCACATGGCGGATGATGGCTGCGGCGGTGTCGTCGCAACTGCTTTCAAGGCCCAGAACCGTCAGGGGCATGTCAGGGGTCATTGTCGCTCCGGTTGCCATGGGGCATGCTTTCCCGCTACCACTTGGGACAGATGCGCACAATCCCGCAGCCGGTTTCAAGGACATATGACCCCATGACTGCCACGCTTTTGCTCACGCGGCCCGCACAGGCGGCGCAAGATTTCGCCAGCGCCATCACGGCTGCGGGCTGGCGGGGCGGCGTGCTGGTGGCACCACTGATGCAGATTGCCTATGTCCCCGCCGATCTTGCGGTCGCGGCGGGCGCGGGCACATTGGTCTTCACCTCTCATCACGGGGTGGCGGGGTGGATGGGCTTGGGCGGTGCATGCAACTTGCCTGTTTGGTGTGTTGGTCCGCGCACGGCGCAGGCGGCGCGCGATGCAGGGTTCAACGATATCCGGCAGGCACCGGGGGGCAATGCCGTGTCGCTGCGCGCGGCCCTTCTGGCGGCACAACCGGTCCGCCCCGTGGTGCATGTGCGCGGCGCACATGCGGCAATGGCCCTTGCGCAGGAACTGGATGCGGCGGGACTTCCCGCGCGCGAGGTGGTGGTCTATGACCAGCGGCCCTGCGACTGGACAGATGCGGCGCGCGACCTGTTGTCGCGCCCCGTGCCGGTGGTGGTGCCGCTGTTTTCGCCCCGCTCGGCCCGGCTTTTTGCGCGGGCCTGCGAAACCCTGCCGCAGATCAGGGCGCAGTTGCATGTCATTGTTATCTCGCATGCCTGCGTGGCCGCCCTGAATGCCAGTAAATGCAGCAGCCTGACGGTTGTGGACCATCCCGACGGCGAAGCCATGCGCAATGCCGTGCTGTGCATGCAGGCCGAACTTGAGGATAATGAAAAGCCGCGATAAGGTGGGACCTGTGAATGAAGTTGCAGCATTGTCTGCGTGAAAGGTGAGGGTTGGATTTTGGCGCGTAACACGACCAGCAAGGGAACGTCATCCCGGACACGGAAACCCAAACCCGCCAGCGATGACCCAAACCCCCAAGCCACTGAAACCACCGCCACCCCCGCGACAAAAGCCGATACACCCGCCAAGGCCGCGCCAGATACCAAGCCTGCCACCAGCGCCGCCGCGAAGCCCGCCACCACTCGTGCCAAGCGCGACAGCGTGGCACCCGAGCAACCCGATGACAGCGCTGCACCCGCACAATCCGAACCGGTCGCGGGGGCGTTGACAGATACCCCGCCGCCGACCGATGGCGTGCCAAGCGCGACCACGGACACGTCGGAAACACAAGCTTTGCCGCAAGGCGCTGATACGCCGGTTCCAGATGCCCCCGATGCCAAGGTCCAGCCGGACGGCACCGATGCCCAGCCTGCGCGCGCCGCGTCACAATCCGAAGGCCCTGACGCGCCCGCGGTTGCGTCAGCGACAATACCTGATGCTGCGCCCGTGCCGCAGTCCGGCCAAAGGCTGGGTTTCTTTCCGTTCCTTCTGGGGGGGATCGCTGCGGGCGCCATAGGCTATACCATGCATTTTTTCACGGCGGATCAAGGCGTTGATCAGGCCGAATTTGCCGCACTTCAGGCCGATCTTGCTGCATTGCGTCAGGATATGCCCGCCGCGCCCGACCTTGCCCCGCTGGAGGTCCAGCTGGCCGATCTGCGCGACGAGATTGCAGCGCTGGATCGCGCCGACGCGGCATCCGGCGATCTTTCATCGCTGGAAGGGCGTATTGACACGCTGGCGGAAAGCTTGCGCGATACGCAAGACCGGTTGGAGGCCGAACTGGCGCAGATGCAGGCCGATATGGCCGATCTGCGCGATCTTGCCGAAAACCGCGTCACCGCCGCCGAAGCCGCAATTGATGCAGCCCTTGCGCAATCGGGGCTTGATTCCATTGTGGCCGCGCTGGAAACAGGGCAACCCTTCGGCGATGCGGTTGAGCGTGTGGCACAGGGCGGATTTGATGTGCCCGATGTGCTGCGCGACAATGCCGCCAGTGGAATTCCCACGCTGGAGATGTTGCAAGACCGCTTCCCGCCTGCCGCGCGTGCGGCTGTCCGCGCCAGCTTGCAAGATGCGCCCGCAGACGGTCCCGCCGAACGCGTGGTCAATTTTCTGCGTGCCCAAACCGGCGCGCGCTCGACCGTACCGCGCGAAGGGGATGACCCGGACGCGATCATGTCACGCGCTGGCGCGGCTGTGGAAGCCGGTGATCTGGGGGCGGCGCTGTCCATCATCGACGAAATGCCCGATGCCGGGCGCGCGGCCATGGACGATTGGTACACCGCCGCCGTCGCACGTCAGCAAGCCATGGCGGAAACCGATATTTTGGCCCAGATGATTACGAAGGAATAAGGACGCAAAGATGTTTTGGACGCTTTTTAAGATCCTTGCCTTCGTGGCCGTGGTTATCGGCCTTGCGTTTGGGGCGGGGCAGTTGATGGATAGCGGGCAGACTGTTGGCCTGCGTATTGTGGATATGGAATTCGAACTGGGCCCGGTGCAGGCCGTTATTGCGCTGGGCCTGCTGGTGCTGGCTGTGTGGCTGGGCCTGAAACTGGTGGGATTGTTGGTCTCGCTGTTGCGGTTCATGAATGGCGACGAAACTGCGCTGCGTCGCTATTTCGCGCATAACCGCGAAAAACGCGGGTTGGATGCGCTGCTGGGGGCGATGATTGCGCAGGCGTCCGGCGATGGCAAAACCGCTGTTGCGAAGGCCGAGAAGGCGCATGCCCTGCTGAACCGGCCTGTCATTACCAGCTTGCTGATCGCGCAGGCCGCAGAAATGAAGGGCAACCGCGCCCTTGCCGAGGATCATTATAAACGCCTGCTTGGGGATACGCGCAGCCGGTTTGTAGGCGTTCAGGGCCTGATCCGCGCCAAGCTGGAAGAAGGCGACACCGAAAAGGCGCGCGTGCTGGCGCAGAAGGCGCTGGAAATGCAGCCCGCCCATGAAGCGACGCAGAACACGCTGCTGCAACTTCAGACCGATGCCGAAGACTGGCAGGGCGCGCGCAAGACCTTGCAAATCAAGAAATCCAGCGGCCACCTGCCGCGCGATGTCTATCGCCGCAGGGACGCATTGCTGGCACTGCAAGACGCCGATTCCCTTGCGGCGGCAGACAATATGGCCCGCGCGCGCGAAGCCGCGATCGAGGCAAACCGCCTGTCACCGGACCTGATTCCCGCAGCCGTTGCCGCCGCACGCGCGCTTGTCGCGCAAGGCAAGGGCAGCTATGCGACCAAGGTCATCAAGAAAGCCTGGAAAGTGCAGCCGCATCCCGAACTGGCCGCAGCATTCGCAGCCATCGAGAAGGATGAAACACCCCTGCAACGGGTGCAGCGTTTCCGCAAATTGCTGGCGATGCATCCCGACCATGCCGAAACCCGCTTGCTGAAGGCCGAATTGCTGATTGCCGCCGAAGATTTCCCCGCCGCGCGCCGCGCGCTGGGCGATCTGGCGACAACCGCGCCGACATTGCGGGCCCTGACCATCATGGCCGCCGTCGAACGTGGCGAAGGGGCGGATGATGCGGTCGTTCGGGGCTGGCTGGCGCGTGCGCTGACGGCCCATCGCGGCCCGCAATGGGTGTGCAGCAAGTGCCAGCATGTGCATGCAAGCTGGCAGGCGATTTGTGACAATTGCGGCGCATTCGATACGCTGGAATGGCGCGACGCACCCGAGAGTGCAGGCCCCTCTGCCACCCAGACCGAATTGCTGCCGCTGATCGTCGGCAGCCTGCAACGCCCCGAACCAAGTGATGACGCCGTCGTCACAGGCGAGGTCGTGACGGACCAGCCCGATGACGCATCACAGGCGGCTGCGCAAGCAAAGCAGGCGTAAGCCTCTGGCGGCAGGGGCAGGGGCATGCGTCCCGCCCACGACGACAAGCCCCGTGCCCGCCGCCGATTTTTGGTGGTTTTGCGTCAAATTGGGGCTGGCCTGCGTCCGGAACCGGTGCTAAAGACAGCGCCACGGTGCCGCTGTAGCTCAGCTGGTAGAGCACGTCATTCGTAATGATGGGGTCGGGGGTTCGAGTCCCTTCAGCGGCACCAGTGAAGTCTCTTAATTTCTCGTTTTTGGACAATAAAATATAATGTTGCTTTGGGTGTATCCCCTAAGTATACACGCTTTGTGGCTTGTTTGGGTTTCGGCACAGCATCCACGATTAATCATGTCGCATCGAGAGACATTGTCACGCCGCCTTGCTTAGTGGTCTGACGATGGCGTCTTGACCCTGTTTGGTCAGATGGACGGTTTTGGCCCAGTCAGCCTGCCGACGCCGCAATCTGGACCGAGCCTGAATAAGCCATTTTCCGGATCATGCCGGTTAATGTGGATGGCCATTCAGCGTATGCCTGCCTCAAACATCATGACCGCCAATGAAATTTGGCGAAATTCATTCGTTCTTTCTGTCAAGCAAGTTCGGCGCAGGTCCGATATCGGAAGGCATCTGTTCGTGGCTGTCGTGTTTACCTCATATCCGAGACCCATTTAAGTATGAATTTGTTATATAGACGATTATCTGTATAACGGTGCCATGGATGCACTAGACACAGTCTTCCACGCTCTTGCTGACCCCACACGCCGGGCAATCCTTGTGCGCCTTGTCGACGGCGAGACCAGCCTCGCTGCCTTGATCACCGAGGCTGTGTGATGGGGACTGCTTCAGAGCTTGTTGCCGCGTTGGAGGACATAGCAGATCCTGAGGATGTCGACTATGTCGCTCGCTTTTATAAGGGGGGCGACGCGGCAACTGAAGTGATGGGCGTGCGCATGCCCAAAGTCTTTCCCATAGCCAAGCAATTCGTATCTATGCATTTGGACGATGTTGCGGCACTTCTGGACGATGACCGATACGAGGTCAGGATGGCCGCTGTCGCCATCATGGATTTTCAGGCACGCAGGAAAAAGCTTGATCCCGCACACCGCAAGGCGCTCTTCGATCTGTACCTTCATCGGCATGACCGGCTGAATAACTGGGACTTCGTGGACCGGGCTGCGCCCCATGTTATTGGCGAATACTTGGTGGACAAGGATCGTTCTGTGTTGCACCGGCTGGCATGCTCGGATGATCCCAGTGCGCGGCGGACGGCCCTTGTCGCAACACATGCGTTCATCAAACGCGGCGAGGTTGGCGATACCTTTAGAATTGCAGAAGTGCTGGCTGCCGACAGGGATGATCATGTACAAAAGGCCATCGGATCATGGGTGCGTGAAGCCGGAAAGCGGGATGAGACCGCCTTGATGGAGTTCCTGTCAAGAAACAAGGATCGCCTCCCTCAAACGACGATCACAGCCGCTGCGAAGCACTTGTCTCAAGAAGTCAAGAAAGGACTTCGCAAGCGCTAGAAGTCGCCAATCACATGGCTGTGGGAAAGTCCCGCACCGAAGATACCAATCTGCGAAATGTGCTGCGGCTGGTTTGAATTGCCGCCCGCAGGGATGTCGTCCCTTACCACCCAATCGGTATCGACTTGTTTCAAAGGCGCGGAATCGTCGTAAGTAGTGACCGAATCGTGCAGTTTTTCACCGTATTTCGTCGGCCGCTGATGTGACAATCATTATGTCCCGCGCTGCATCTGAATTCGCCCATGCATGGTCCCTTTCCCGAATACGCCTGCACGCTGCCGTTCATGCCAGATCGCGCTGAATATTTTGCTCAATATGCGGATGACGCCGTGCCGAAACGGGTGCGACTGGGCGTATCCGGCATGTTCACCCCATAGGCACAAAGGAAAATGCGCACGCTTTCCGTCGCGTGCCTGTGTCGTGCATCGCGGTCGGCTGGCAGAGGTATTACGATTGCGTCATCGTTGAGGACATAATGCCCTGTTGAACTTGACGCCGCTTAAGTCATATTTTAAACCTCATAAATATGTCATAGGGTATCATAAATGATAACTGGTCCTCAGATGCGTGCTGCGCGTGCGCTACTTTCAATTGATCAGAAGCAATTGGCCCTGCTGGCGGGGGTTTCGGTTCAGACAATCCAGCGAATGGAGGCTAGCACCGGCACCGTCAGGGCTGTTGTTGACAGTTTGACGAAAGTTGTTTCCGCGCTTGAAAGCCATGGTGTCGATTTGATCGGAGAGGGCAGCATGAGCGCGGACGGTGGCCGCGGCGTACGTTTGAAACGACAGGCGCTCGACGCGCCATCTCCTGGTGATGGTCACAACTGACGCGGCAATCGCACAAGGAAATCGGCATGCCCATCTTGAAAACCCAGGAGCAACCGGCCCGGCCAGTGCGTGCCAGCTTCGCCGAGATGTTCACTCCGAAGTTGATCACAGTCCTGCAGGAGGGGTACCGGCTTTCTCATTTGCGTGCCGATGCGATGGCGGGCCTTACCGTGGCCATCGTCGCGTTGCCGCTGTCTATGGCAATTGCGATTGCGTCCGGGGCGTCGCCGGCACAAGGCTTGTATACTGCGATCATAGGCGGTTTCATTATTTCGCTTTTGGGCGGTTCGCGGTACCAGATCGGCGGACCAGCAGGCGCATTCATTGTTCTGGTGTCCGGTACCGTGGCATTGCATGGGATCGACGGGTTGATACTCGCAACCTTTCTGTCGGGCATCATACTGGCCGCTTTGGGGTATCTCCGGCTCGGTACATTTGTGCAATTCGTACCTTTCCCTGTGGTTGTCGGTTTCACCGCAGGGATTGCAGTGATCATTTTCGCAAGCCAGATCCAGCCGCTGCTGGGTTTGACCATTGCGGACGAACCGGGCGCGCTGGCCGCAAAACTCTCGGCGCTCTGGAAGGTCAGGGACACGATCACCCCCGCTGCGGTTGCGTTATCGGCAGGGACGGTTGCGATCATTCTGGGCCTGCGTCGTTGGCGTCCAAACTGGCCGGGTATGCTGCTGGCAGTGGTTCTGGGTGCAGTGGCTGTCGCGGTATTGCAACTGCCTGTGGAAACCATCGGAAGCGCGTTTGGCGGTATCCCGTCGTCACTTCCCGCGCCCGGTCTGCCGTCTATATCCGTCGACAAGATTATCAGCGTCTTGCCCGCGGCGATATCGTTCGCAATGCTCGGGGCCATTGAATCGCTTTTGTCGGCCATGGTGGCCGATGGCATGTCAGGCCGTCGACACCGTTCAAACTGTGAATTGGTGGCACAAGGGGCCGCCAATATCGGTTCATCGCTCTTTGGCGGATTTTGTGTGACGGGAACAATCGCGCGCACAGCAACGGCAGTCCGTGCGGGCGCGCACGGTCCGGTAGCGGGCATGCTGCATTCTGTTTTCCTGTTGATGTTCATGCTTCTGGCAGCGCCCTTGGCCGCGTATATTCCATTGGCCGCCTTGGCAGGTGTTTTGACGGTAGTTGCGTGGAATATGATCGAGAAGACCGCAATAGTTGGCCTGTTTCGGGCTGGCTGGGGCGAAAGCACTGTGCTTGCTGTTACTTTCTTTCTGACGATCTATCGCGATCTGATCGAGGCAATCATTGTCGGCGTAGCGCTTGGGTCCATGGTCTTCATTCATCGTGTAAGCCGGACCACAGGCGTTTCGACACAGATGTCGATCTCCCAAAAAGACGAGGGTGATGAAGCAAATCAAGATGCCCATTATCATCCGGATGTTGTTATCTACAGGATAAAAGGGGCGTTGTTTTTCGGCGTGGCAGGATCGATAGGCTCAATTCTTGATAGAATTCAGGACGACCACAGGGCGCTGATCATCGATTTGTCCAATGTGCCATTTCTGGACGCGACCGGTGTTAACATGATTGAAGGAATTGCCCATAAGGCTCGAAAGCGCGGTGTTGACGTGTGGCTGACAGGGGGGAACAGGAGCGTCTGGAAGGCTTTTCTGGCACATGGTGTTAAGACGCCTCTTGTCCATTTTGCACGCACAATAGATGTTGCCTTGGGCAGGATCAGCAAAAACTAGATCAACTCGATTTGCACGAGACATCGACGCCGCCCTCAAACCAGAAACTTCGCGCCGGTTCCTTATTCGTCGTCCTTTGGAGCGGTCAAATAAGGTTTCAGGAACAGCGACACCAGTTCAAACAGAGGAACGAAGAATGACTAAGGTGTTCCCGTTGCATGGATATGCTACAATACGGAAATACGACACGAATGAAGTTACGACTGTTCTGAACAAGCATTTTGATTTTCGTCATTTGATGTCGATCTGCAAGTTCTGTGATCTCATGCTGGAGGGATTAGATCAGGTTCAAATCGAAACATCGAAAATGGCTTTGAACCCTCCTGTCAGAAGAACACAGAGCATGACGATGTCCCTGTCAGACCTGAGAGAATCCGGCTGTTACGTTGAAACAAATCTTTTCTACCGGCCGCTGCTTGGAAGCCTGATAAAGAAGTGTACGAATGGAACAAATGGCGATCAGAGGTATGTCCAAGGCTCGATTGTCATTACCAGGTTCGAGGATATCTTTTTGAAATCCAGGTTTCACTATGCAAGAACAATAATCCAGCAGCTGTATGATTTAAAAATCCCCATCTTTGCGATTGAAGAGAGTAGATTTTCCAAAATAATCAGAGAAATTGAAACTTACCCTGGTCGGGATGAGCTTTATGAAGAAATTATATGGCTCTCCTATGGGTATTACAAAAGCCTGGAGCGCTATTTATGAATAGGGTCTGGACTTCGATAAAGGGGTCAACGCGTAGCGCTACAATTTTTGCGCCTCGCTTATCACGCACTGGCCACAGGCCGTGGCCAGTGCGGGCGTGTATTACCTGAACAGGTTCTGTTCAATTCCTGCTGCATCGAACAGGCGGTCGCGGCTGGCTTCCAGTTTGCTGCGCAGCGCGTCGATGTCATGGCCCAGCATCTGGCCCTGCCATTTGCGCACTTGGCCCGCGCAGATCACTGTTGACACATTCGAGCGTTCCATAAGCGTGACAACCGCGCCCGCGACATGGTTCAAGGGGGCCACGTTCAACGCATTCGCGTCCAGCAAGATAATGTCGGCTTCCTTGCCCGGACGCAGCGATCCGGTCTTGTGTTCCAGCCGCAACCCCTGCGCGCCGTTGATGGTGGCAAAGCGGATGGCGTCCATCGCGCTTAGAAGTTGGGGATATTCTTCGCCCAGCAGCGCTTTCTCGTTGCAGAACATGCGTTGCTGCGTGATCAGGCTGCGCATCTGGGTGAACATGTCGGCGGTCATGGTGCATTCAACATCGGTCGACAGGGACGCCACCATGCCCATATCCAGCACTTTTTGTGTGGGCGGCGTGCCGTGGCGCATCTGCATTTCGATGGGAACCGACAGGGACACATGCGCGCCTGCATCTGCAGCGTATTTCCAGCCTTCCTCCGACATGCCGGTCATATGGATGAATATGTTATCCGGCCCGAACTGGCCAGCGGCCCCAAGTGCGTCAAACACAGGCTGCATGCCAAATGTGCCCACAACATGCAGCGCGATGGGCAGGCCCAGTTCGCGCCCGATCCGCCAGCTTTCTTCATGACCGGGCAAATAGATTTCGCCGCCCATGATCATGGTGACCAACCCGTCATCCGACGTGAAATGCTGGTTGCGGATGCGCGCGGCATCTGTCGGGTATTGCGCCTTTTCGCCCCACCCTTCGAAATAGCCGAAAACGGCGCGGCGTCCGGCGTCATGCAGGGCCTTGATGGCGGCGTCGGAATGTTCGGGGCTGTGGTGAATCTGGCTGACATCCATCACGGTGGTAACGCCTGCATCAATCTGGGACAGGCCGCCGAACAGTTCGCTGATATAGACATCCTCGGGGCTGTAGAGCATCGAGAATTTCTGCAAGATCATCTCGTAATAGTTGTACTCGCCCCCTGGCCTGCCATCATTCATCAACACGGCATCGGCCAGAAAGGCGCGCAGGGCGGTTTCGAACTGGTGATGATGGGTGTCAATGAAACCGGGCATCACAACCTGACCTGTTGCATCAATGACCGCAGCATCGCCCGCGTCGATTTCCGGCGCGATCTGAAGGATTTTCGTCCCTTCGATCAGCACGTCCCCCTTGACGAAATTGCCAACAACCTCGTCCATGGACAGCACATGCCCGCCCTTGATCAGTGTTTTGCGACCGGTCTGGCCGATACCCTCGGGCATGGGGTGGTGCCGGGACTGCGTGGCTGGGCGCGCGGCAGTCCCGCCGGAGCCGCCTTCGGTGGCGGCTGTTCTGGCGGGGCGTGTATTGCAAAGTTTGCACATGGGGTTTCCTCCCGTTTCCATGTTTCGTATAGCGAAAAAATATTCGGATTTTTTGCAGGCTGGCCGACGGCAGGCGCGGCCAGATCTGCCTGATCTAGGAAGACAGCGTGGATTCCAGCACAGGATTGCGCGCAATGTTCTGACCCAGCCGCGATGCGGCGGCGCGCAATTCCTGCAAACGGTCGGCAACCAGTATTTCCGGGGTCACCTGTCCGCTATATCCGGATGAATTCAGCGCCGCGACTGTCTGCCCGCGTGCGCCGCGAATAGGCACGGCCAGTGCCGTGACCCCGTAATCCAACTCGTCCACAGTGGTGGCGAATCCCTGCTCGCGCACCTTATAGATGATGCGCCGCAGGTCTTCGCGGTTGGTGACTGTGCGGCTGGTCAGGGCAACGGGTTCAACCTTGGCAAAATAGGCGTCAAGCTGGTCGTCACTTAGTCCGGCCAGCAAGACGCGGCCCAGTGATGTCGCGTGCGCGGGATAGCGTGCGCCAACCACGGCCGAAGCGCGCCGTGCACGTTGCTGCGAATAATGCGCGACATACAGAACCTCATGCTCTTGCAGGGTCGCAACTGACGACGCATCGCCGAAGCGTTCGACCATGGCCCGCAGATCCGGCTGGAACGCCTGATCTATGCCTGCGGAAAAGTAGAAGGCGGAGCCAAGCCCCATGACTTTGGGGGTCAGGTGAAACCGCTTGCCGCACTGGCCCACATAGCCGAGGGCGACAAGCGTAATCAGGCTACGGCGCGCGGCAGCCGGTGTCAGCTCGGCGCGGCGTGCCACCTCGCTCAGGGTCATTTCATTATGCGTGGCATCGAAGGATTCCAGAATGGTCAGACCCTTGGCAAGGGCCTCGACGAATTCCGGGGGGCGATCTTCGTTCACGCAAACCTCTTGCATAGTGACACTGTCGCGCATGGGATTATTCCGGCGCAAGCACGAAATCGAATTCAAACATCGCATCTGGCTGGCGCTCCAGCGGAACACCGATATCCTGCCCTTTCTTCACAGGTTTAAGCGAGGCAATCAAGGATTTGCGCACACCGAAAACGGCATCATTGTCGATATATTCGGTATTCTCGAAAAACACTTCGGTGGTGATGTCCTTGTAGCCCTGCGCGCGGATGATGAAATGCAGATGTGCTGCACGCCACGCATGCCGGTTGCCTGCGCGCAGCAAATCACCGACCGGCCCGTCATAGGGCACCGTGTAGGGCTTGGGCAGGACAGTGGTGTACCAGTATTCGCCACGTTCATTGGTAGTGAACTTTCCGCGCAGGTCGTATTTGTCCTGCCCGCGTTCCTGTTCCTGAATGGGGTAGGTGCCGGTTGCATCAGCCTGCCATGTGTCAATGATGGCACCCGCCAATGGTTTGCCCAGAATGTCGCGCACAATGCCCTTGGCCAGAATGATCACACCATCGCGGCCCGGTGCCAGATCGGCGCCCATGTCTTTTTCCGGCGCATTGTCCAGATAGAACGGCCCAAGGTTGGAGCCTTCTGTGGCGCCCCCGCGTGTGTTGATCATGTCCACCAGCGCCGAGAACCCCAGCACATCTGACAACAGGATGAATTCGTGACGTTCCGGCGTGGAAATCTTGCCGCAATCATACAGAAAATTCAGCACGCCCATCCATTCTTCATGCGTCAGGTTCGTGGCCCGCGTGTAGTCGTGCAGATGTTCGATGAAGGTTTCCAGAAGGAACTTCAGGCGCGTTCCCTCTTCGGTTTTGAAAGAGTCTTTTACCGCATCGGTCAGGGTAAACTGGTTCAGGTTTCTCATTGCATCCTCCCGCAGAAATGAACTGTCCCGCACAAGCAGGGTTGACGGAAGATTATTTCACGCAATATGATACGGCAAGAGAAAAATTTTGCGCATAGCGAAAAAAGGATGCCGATATGAGAATTGGAAAGACAGATCAGGCATATACCGCCATCTGCACCTCGGATGCCGACACGATTACAGTGCGCGGGCATGACCTGTGTCATGATCTGATCGGCAAGATAGATTTTTCGGAATATTTCTGGCTGTTGGTTCTTGGCGAAAAACCTGCACCAAAACAGCGCGCCATGCTGGATGCCTGCCTTGTGGCGATTGCCGAACACGGGCTGGTGCCCAGTGTTCAGGCCGCACGCATGACGCTGGCCGCTGCGCCCGAAGCGTGGCAGGGTGCCATGTCGGCGGGCCTGTTGGGCATGGGGACGGTTGTGGCAGGATCGACCGAGGTTGCAGGCCGCTACCTTGAAGAAATCCGTCTGGCCGCAGATGAAAATGGCGGCGATGACCGCGCGGCTGTGATTGCCAGTCTTGAGGGGCTGAAAGCGCGCCGCGCCAAGGTTCCCGGCCTTGGCCACCCGCAGCATTCGGGCGGTGATCCGCGCGCCGACAGGTTGCTTGAACTGGCTGACGAGCATGCCGTTTCGGGCAGATATGTGGGCATTTTGCGCCTTCTGGGCGAGCATGCGCCGACCATCATAAACCGCCCGCTGCCGATCAATGTGTCTGGCGCAATTCCGGCGGTTATTCTGGACGCGGGCTGGCCTGTTGACGCCCTGAAGGCCGTGCCGCTTGTGGCGCGCGCAGGCGGGCTGGCTGCGCATCTGCTGGAGGAATCGCGCCGCTCTATCGGGTTTATCCTGTCGCATAATGCGGATCGGGCGATTTCCTATGACGGCAAACCTGCACATAAGGGCTGACACATGGTCAAGATTCTGAAGAATATTCGCGTTGTCGAAATGGGAACCTACATTACAGGGCCAGCCGCAGCGATGCATCTGGCCGATCTGGGGGCGGATGTCATCAAGGTCGAACGTCCGGGGTCGGGTGACCCGTTCCGTGCCTTCAAGGGCGGGCTATATAGTCCCCATTACCAGACGTATAACCGCAACAAGCGATCTATCGCGCTGGATACGCGGGACGCTGACGATCTGGCCGTTTTCCGTGACCTGATCGCCACTGCAGACGTGTTTATCCAGAATTTCCGGCCCGGTGTCGCCGAAAAACTGGGCGCGGGCGAGGCTGACCTGCGCCAGATACGCCCTGATCTGATCTATTGCGCTATTTCAGGCTTCGGCCCGTCCGGTCCTGCGCGCGACCGCCCTGCCTATGACACGGTCGCACAGGCGGCGTCAGGTTTCCTGCGCCTTGTGACCCCGCCCACAGACCCGCGCGTGATCGGGCCTGCGCTGGCCGATGCCATGACCGGTCAATATGCTGCAATGGGCATAATGGCCGCGCTGATCGAGCGCGGCAGCACCGGCGAAGGGCGCAGGCTTGATATCTCGATGCTGGAGGCGATGTGCCATTTCAACCTTGACAGCTTCACCCATTATTACAGCGTAGGCGAAATCATGGGGCCGTTGTCGCGCCCTGTTGTGTCGCAAAGCTACACATTTGAATGCGCGGACGGGAAATGGATCGCGTTTCACATGTCCTCTCCGACCAAGTTCTGGGAAGGCATGCTGCGCGCCACAGGGCAGGAACAACTGGGCACCGACCCGCGCTTCAGCGAAAGGCTGGAGAGGATCAAGCATCAGGACGACCTTATCGAGATCCTGACGCCGGTGTTCCGCACGCGCACACGCGACGACTGGTGTGCGCGCTTCGAGGCGGAAGAAGTCCCCTATTCCCCTGCCTATGATTCCAATGAGGCATTGGAAGACCCGCAGGCGAAGCATCTGCAAATTGCCGTGTCATCCGATCATGCCGAGATGGGTAAATTCACCACTGTGCGTGCCCCGTATAATTTTGACGGCACGCCCGAACTGGACGTGTTGCCCCCGCCGGTTCTGGATGAACATGGCACTGAAATTCGTAACGATCTGGCCAAACGCAAGGCCGGCTAACGCCAACCCGCCTGCGGGGAGCAGGCGGATACACCCCGAGGGAGGACCATCATGAACCACCTATCCAAGGCTGCCTTTGCGGCCTTCCTGACAATCCCCGCCGCAGGTTTTGCACAGCAGTCAATTCCGCTGACGGTCGCATCCAGCCACCCGACGACAATTCCCTGGGTTGGCATGATCCAGACGCATTTCATGGCGGAAACCGACCGTCTGCTTGCGGAAAACGGGAATTACGCGATCGATTGGCAGGAAGCCTTTGGCGGGACATTATACCGCGCAAACGCGACCCTTACGTCGGTAGAGGAGGGGATCACGGATATCGGCTGGGTGTTTTCCTATCTGGAAGGGGCGAAAATGCCACTTTCACAGGTCACGGCCTATACCCCGTTCGCAACCAGCAATGTGCCGGTGCAACTGGATGTCATGCGCCAGTTGTATGAAGAAAACGACGCGTTCCGCAATGAATGGGAACAATACAACATTGTCATGCTGGGTATGACGGCATCCGACAGCTATGACCTGTATACCAAGACGCCGGTAAATACGCTTGCGGATCTGCAAGGCATGCGTATCTCGGCGCCCGGTGTGCTGGGGACGTGGTTGCGCGGCACTGGTGCGAATGCGGTCGATGGTGCGCTGACGACATTCTACACCGATATCCAGACAGGTGTGTCCGATGGCGTTTTGTCGCTTGCGCTGGGGGCACTGCCCACGCGCATTTATGAAGTCGCACCATATGTGACCCGCGTGCAGATGGGCACTGTATTTTCGGGGGGTGTGGCCATCAACCGCGATATCTGGGAAACCCTGCCCGAAGAAGTGCAGCAAGCCATGCTGGAAGCTGGCGATTACTATTCGCGCGCCCATGCGCAAGACATGATGGACCGGCCGGAAGTGGCGATTGAACAGATTGCGACCCTTGGCGCGGACCAGAACCCGCCCGTCACCATCAGCGAAATGGACCCGGCCGAGCGTCAGGCATGGGTCGATGCGTTGCCCGATCTGGCAGGGGAATGGGTTGCGGAAAATGCCGGTCGCGGATTGCCCGCAGATGCGTTTCTGGCCGCCTACATGGACGGGCTGCGCGCGGGCGGAGAAAATCCTGCGCGTGACTGGTCAGGGAACTGATACGCTGTCATGAGCAATGATGACAGCACACAGCCGAATGCGCGCCCTGACAGCGGGGCGCGCATGATGCGTGCCGCGCGGGTTTGGGGCGCGCTGGTGGACGGTTTGGGGGCAATCGGGTCGATGCTGATTGTGGCCCTGATGCTGGTGATCTGCGCAGACGTCCTGTCGCGTAATATCATGGGCGCATCGCTGCCGCTTGTGTCCGAACTAGGCGCGCTGATGGTGGTGATGATTGTCTATCTTCAACTGGCCACGACGCTGCGCCATGACCGTCTGGCGCGTGCAGATGTTTTCTATACGGGGTTTCGTGCCTTGCACCCGCGAAAAGGCGCAGTGCTGGGGGCGTTGTTCGATCTTGCCGGGGCGTGGGTCATCGGTGTCATGGCGCTTGCCACATTGCGTGTTCTGGAACGCGATATTGCATCGGGCCAGTTTATCGGGGTTACCGGCGTGCTGACACTGCCCACATGGCCTTTTCGCGCGGCCATTCTCGCGGGCATGACGATTGCCATGGTGCAATTCGTGCTGTCGGTGCTTGCGGCGTTGCAGATTGCTGTTGCGGGGGAACGTGATGACCGGGCTTGAAGTTGGCCTTCTGGCGATTGCAGTGCTGGTGGGGCTGATCATACTGGGAATGCCCATTGCCATAGGTATGCTGATCGTTTCCTTCGGGGGCGTGACGCTGCTGCGCAGTGACACCGTGGCCATGCGCATGGCGGGGGCCGTCGCAAATGATGCGTTGCGCGAATACCTGTATGCTGTTGTTCCGCTGTTTGTATTGATGGGGCTTCTGGTCACCATATCGGGCGTGGGCAAGGACACGTTTGACGTATTCCAGCACCTTATGCGGCGTGTGCGGGCGGGCTTGGGGGTGGCCACTGTGTTTGCGAATGCGGTTTTTGCATCGATCACAGGTGTGTCCATTGCCTCGGCCTCGGTCTTCTCGCGGGTGGCTGTGCCGGAAATGCTGCGCCACGGTTATCGCAAGGATTTCGCGACAGGTGTTGTTGCCGGCTCGTCGGTGCTGGGTATGTTGATCCCGCCGTCCTTGTTGATGATTGTTTATGCCGTGCTGGCCGAAGAATCCGTGGGGCGTATGTTTCTGGCCGGTATCTTGCCGGGTATCCTGCTGGCAGGGGTGTTTTCCGTGGTTATTGTCCTGATGGCCACAATCCGGCGTGATTTCGTATTTGAACCGCAATCCACCACGCAAGAGATCGAGCGCCTGACGGGGGTGCAGATGGCGGGGAAGTTCCTGCCCATACTGGCCTTGATGGGGCTGGTTCTGGGCGGGCTGTATTCCGGTTTCTTCAACCCCACAGAAGCCGGTGCGGTTGGGGCCGCAGGCGCCTTGATCATTGCGCTGACCCGTCGTTCCCTGAATCCGCGCAGTTTCTGGGGCCTGTTGGTTGAAACCGGCCAGATCACCGTTTCGGTGCTGTTTCTGATTATGGCGGCGACATTCTTCAGCCGTATGCTGGCCATGTCGGGCCTGCCGCGCGCGGTGGCGGATATGTTTTTGTCCGGGCCGCTTGGGCCTTATGGTTTCCTGCTGGTGTTCATCGCGCTGGTCATTGTGCTGGGCTTCATCATCGATTCCATCTCGATCATGCTGATTTTGCTGCCGATTGCGCTGCCTGTTGCGACCGCCGCCGGATTCGACCTGATCTGGTTCGGTGTGATTACCGTGATTGCCGTTGAAATCGGCCTTCTGACACCGCCATTTGGTCTGTCGGTCTATACGATAAAATCCGCAATGGCTGATCCTGGCTTGCGGGTCGGACAAATTTTCCGCGGGGCATTTCCCTTTGTGCTGGCAATGCTGTTCACGCTTGCGCTGATCATTGCCTTCCCCCAAATAGCGATCTGGCTTGCAAGAGCCTGAGACGGAGAAAACGATGACACATTTCCTTGGCATTTCTGGCAGTTTGCGCGCCGCCTCGTCCTCAAGGGCGGTTCTGGAGGCTGTGCTACAGAACCTGCCGGCGGGCACCACGCATGACATCGCGAATATTGGTGACATTCCGCATTACAATGCAGATACCGACGGGGGGGATGCGGCCAAGCGCCTGATTGCCCAGATCGAAGCCGCCAGCGGGCTGGTTTTCGTGACCCCCGAATACAATTATTCCATCCCCGGTGTGTTGAAGAACGCCATCGATTGGGCGTCGCGTCCGGCCTATGCGTCGGTCTTCAAGGGCAAGCCCTGTCTGGTCATCACGGTTTCGGCAGGCGCGCTGGGCGGTGTTCGTGCGCAGGCGCATTTGAAGTATATTCTGAATGGTATGCTGGCCGATGTATTTGCAGGGCAAGAAATCGTGATCCCGCATGCACCAAAACGCCTGATTGATGGCAAATTCACGGATAGTGAAACACTGGCCTTCGTGACTGGCCAATTGAACGATTTTTGCGCGCGCATCGGTGTGGCAGGGCCGCAAAACCGACCATGAGCGCCGAGCATCATCTGCGCAGTCTGAAGTGCAACTGACGTTACGACCATAGGGCATTGTGCGAATTGTGGCCAAGTCGGGCTTCTGATAAATGGCATGCATTGGATTTTTGCCAAAGAAAGTCGTCCAAATGTCGCCAACGCAGATTCCATCCCGCAAGGCCGCCCTTCCTTTTTTAGTTGCAGCGCTTCTCGCAATATCGGTGGCTGCGTCTGTCTGGTGGGTCACGCGTCCTGCGGCGCTGCTGATCCAGGGCGAGGTTGCCGCACCGCGTGTCGATGTGTCCGCGCGCACCTCTGGCCGCGTGTCCGAGATCATGGCCGATCTGGGCGGAAGGGTCGAGGCAGGGCAGATCCTGGCTGAACTGTCCAACCCGCAGCTTGTCACCTCCCACGCGGCCACGGCCTCGGGGTTGGAGGTGGCGCAGGCTTCACAAGCGGCAGCGGGTGCGACACGGCCCGAGGTGATCCGCGCGCGCGAAGCCGAACTGGCTGCCGCACAGGCCGATCTGCGACTGGCCGAGGAACAGGTCACTCGCGACACCGAACTGGCCCAGCAAGGGTTGCGCCCGCAAGCGGCGATTGACCAGACCATGCGCAATGTCGAAACCGCCGCCCGCCGTGTGGAGGCCGCCGAGGCGCAGCTTGATCTGGCCCGCGCCGGTGCATCGCCCGAAGAACGCGCCGTGGCCGCCGCGCAGGTCACACAGGCCGAAGCCGCGCTGGCCCAGCGTCAGGCCGATCTGGATGAGTTGACGATTTACGCGCCGCTTGGTGGCGAAATTTCCGCCCGTCTGATCGAGCCTGGCGAAAATGTCGGCCCCGGTGCGCCCTTGTTCACAATCGTGGATCTTGATCAGGCGTGGTTCACCTTCAACCTGCGCGAAGACCTGCTGACGGGGCTGCAGGTGGGCGATACGCTGTCGGTGCATGTGCCTGCGCTGCAGCGCGATATCGAGGCAGAGGTTACGCTGATCAATGTGCAGGGGCAATTCGCAAGCTGGCGCGCGACGCGGGCCACGGGGGATTTCGATCTGCGCAGTTTTGAATTGCGTGCCCGTCCGCTTACGCCGGTCGAGGGATTGCGGCCGGGTATGTCGGCGCTGATTTCGCTGGGCGGCTAGATCATGCTGGCGGTGATGCTGCGCGAATTCCGGCTGATCCTGCGCCGTCCGGCCCTGCTGGGGCTGGTGATTGTGCTGCCTGTGGTCATGCTGCTGGCGCTGACAGGTATCTTCCGCGCAGGCATCCCGTCCGGCATGGCCGTCACTGTGGTGGATCTGGATCGCTCGGATCTGTCGCGCAGCATTACCCGTATGCTGGATGCGGCCCCTGAAATCACGGTGCGGGAACAGGCGCTGGGCCTGAGTGACGCGCGCGCGCAGATCATCGGGGGGCAGGCGCGTGGCGCGGTCTATTTGCCGCAGGGGCTGGAGCGTGAGATCCTGCGCGGTGCGCGCCCCGAGATCGTGATCTTCTACGACAACCAGCACATGAGCGCGGGGTCCATGGTCGCGCGGGGGGCGCGCGGTGCCATTGATACAGCGCTGGCCGGTCTGCGCCTGTCGGTCCGGCAAGGTCAGGGCGAAGCGCCTGTACAGGCCATGGTCAGCATCCAGCCCATTCCCTTGCAGGCCCATGCGCTGTTCAACCCTGCCTTTGACTATGTGCATTTCCTGCTTGCGGCCCTTGTGCCGACAGTGTTGCAGATCATCGCAGCGGCGGCGACCGCCTATGCCATTTCGCTGGATTTCGGGCCGGGGCGGCATCCGCAGGTGCTGGCACGCATGGCGGGTGGGGTCTTGCCTGCCATGCTGGGCAAAATCCTGCCCTATACTCTGGTGTTCCTGCTGATCCTCGGGCTGTCTGATATCGCACTTTATGGCTGGCTGGGTGTGCCCCTGCGCGGGTCATTGCTGCTGATGGCCACAGGTGCCGTGCTGTTTGTGCTGGGCGTGCAACTGATCGGCGCGGCGGCTTTCGTGCTGACCCGCGACATGGGCCGTGCGGCTAGTATCATCGCGGTAATTACCGCCCCGGCTTTCGGCTTCATGGGGCTGGGCTTCCCGCGCGAGGCCATGTCGCAACTGGCGCAAGTCTGGGGGGCGCTGATCCCCGGCACATGGTATGTGCAATTGCGCATCGACCAGTCCCTGCGCGAGACACCGCTGGATATCTCGGTCTGGTCGGTGGTTTGGCTCGCCTGCATTGCTTTTGCGCTGGGGGCTTTGGTGCTGCTTCGACTGGTCAAGTTACGCCGCGCGATCGAGGCCGCAACATGAGCGATATTCTGACCGCCCTGCGCGCCGAGTTTCGCGGCATTTTTGGTGACCGTCAGGTGCGGTTGATCATTCTGGCCGCGCTGGTGATCTATGCGCTGGTCTATCCCTACCCCTACCGCGCAGAGCTGTTGCGCGATGTGCCGGTGGTGCTGGTCGATCTGGACCGCTCGACCAGTTCGGCGGAACTGGCGCGGCGCGTCGATGCGGCTGAAGCTGTGGGACTGCGCCATGACGCGCCCGACATGATCACGGCCACCCGTCTGGTGCAGGAACGCCGCGCATATGGCGTGCTTTTGATTCCCGAAGGGTTTGAGCGCGCGCTGTTGCGCGGCAATCAAAGCCCCGTCGCGCTGTATGCGGATGCCAGCTATTTCCTGATGTATCAGCGTGTTATGCAAGGCGCCGCCGTGCCCCTGCGCCAGATGGGGGCCGAGGTCGAGATGGGCCGCCTGATCGCGCAAGGCACGGCCCCCGATGTGGCGCTGGCGCAGGTCAGCCCCGCTGCACAGGTCGAAGTGCCGCTGTTCAATCCGGCGGCAGGCTATGCGACTTATGTGCTGCCCGCGGCCTTCGTGCTGATCCTGCAACAAACCATGCTGATGGGGCTGGCGTTGGTCGCGACACGGCGCGGGCAGGGGCTGGGGCACCCGGTCTGGCGGGTTCTGGGGCGCATGGGGGCTTGGGGCGCGCTCTATGCGTTGCTGCTGCCGACCTATCTGATTGTTCTGCCAGCGCTTTATGGCCTGCCCAATCTGGGCAATGTGGCGGCTGTGCTGATGCTGGGTTTGCCCTTCGTGCTGGCAACCGGACTGCTGGCGCAATGCATCGCGGCCCTGTTCCGGCACGGCGAGGTGGTGCAGGTCGTGCTGCTGGCCGTGGGGCTGCCCTTTTTCTTCCTGTCAGGCTTTGCCTGGCCGGTCGAGGCCATTCCCGCACACCTGAACTGGATCGCGCAGATCATTCCGTCGACGGCGGCCATAGATGGCCTTGTGCGCGTCAGCCAGATGGGCGCGACGTTGCCGGACATTGCACACCGCCTTTGGCATCTTTGGGGGCTGGTCGCCATATTCGCAAGTGTCGCGATCTGCCTAGAGGTGTTTGCGCGCCCTTGCAGAAACGCGGATCATCAGCGCGGATGATCGTATCGGGGGCAACAAAACGCGCAACGGCCGAATACCTTTTTGGGGTGACTTCGGACAGGTGATGTCAGCTAAGGTTCTGGCAAAAAAAGACAATGTTGGGGCACTGCGTCAGGACTGGTGCCCATAAACGTGGTTCTCGTCCTTATCGCATCTGCAAAATTTCCTGCGACACTCCTTGGATATGGTGCGAGAATGCCGCCAATGTTCGCGGACGTGAAGGGTTCTTCAAATACGCCAGTGAGAAGCTGTGCTGAAGCGCCGAGGAAAAAGGCCTGCACACAAGTCCATCGCCGGATTCCCCCCGCGCAAGAAGTGCATTCGCAATGGTGACACCCAGCCCTTCGCGCACAAAGCTGCACGCGGCACTGACGGCTTGTGTTTCGATCAGGATTTCCGGTCTTATTCCGGCCTGAAGAAACATTTGATCCAGTTGAACACGGAAGGGCCGGTTGCGACCCAGCAAGATCAGCCTCTCGGATTTCAGGTCCATCGGATGGATCTGGTGTTTGCGCGCAAGCGGGTGATCCTCCAGTAACACGACATCGGTGCCGACGGTGACCAGATCGATCGAGTCCAGCGCCGGATGCTCGACCGGTGCCTTGACGAACCCCAGATCCACACGCCCTGACGCAACAGCGGCGACGATCTCGTAATACGACATGATCTCGGCGATGATCTTCTGGCCGGGCCTGTCCACCTGCAAGCGACGCATGGCGGGGGCGATGATGCGGGTTACGACCCCTGCTGGTGCGGCTACGCGCAGCGGCATTGCCGTCCGGTCAACTTGGGTCAGCAGCCCCTCGACGCCTGCAAGGGTGCGTTCAACATCGGGCAGCAGCAGTTCGGCTGCTTCGCGCGGGGTTAGCCTGCCATTGGCGCGGATGAACAGCCGCTCGCCTGTGGCGGCCTCAAACTCCGCCAGCAAACGACTGACCGAGGGCTGCGAAACCCCCAGCAGGCGTGCGGCCTCGACTGTGGAACCGGTCTGCATGATGGCGCGAAAGGCGCGGATGTGGCGAATCTCCATCTATTCACCATACAAATACCCGCATAAGAATTCATCATAAGATTGCAAGATGAATTGCAAGAGTCGATCCTTCACGCAAATCAGCGCGGTCATGCACCGGCAAGAGTGCCAACACCGCGCAAACCGGGAGTGCAGATTTGGTCTATGTCATCAGACGTTTGCTTCAGGCAGTCTTTCTGGCGCTGGTCATGTCGTTTCTGGTGTTCACCGGAATTTTTGCGGTGGGCAATCCCGTCGACATTCTGATCGACCCAGAGGCGACACAGGCCGAGCGCGTACGACTGATTGCGCAGCTTGGGCTGGACCGCCCGTTTCACGAGCAATATTTTGTGTTCCTTGGCAATGTGCTGCAGGGCGATTTCGGCAACAGCTTTGTCTATAACCGGCCCGCCCTTGGGTTGATACTTGAACGCATGCCCGCAACGCTGGAGCTGGCGTTTGCCGCCATCGTGATTGCGGTGGTGCTGGGTATTCCGCTGGGCATGTATGCCGGGCTGCGCCCCGGAACCGCAGGCAGCCAGACGGTTATGGCCGGATCGATCCTTGGGTTCAGTGTGCCGAATTTTTGGCAGGCGATTATGCTGATCATGATCTTCGCAGTCATGCTGGGCTGGTTTCCGGTGTCCGGTCGGGGGCAAGTGGGCGAGTTTATGGGCATCCGGTCCAGCCTGTTCACGCTGAACGGATTGCAGCATATGGCGTTGCCAGCAATCAATCTGGCCATCGGGCATCTGGCGCTTGTCATCCGGCTGGCGCGTTCGGGCACGCAGGAGGTGAAGGCGCAGGATTTCATCCGCTTCGCCCGCGCCAAAGGGTTAAGCGAGCCGCGCATCGTGATGGTTCATCTGCTGCGTAACATCCTGATCCCGATTGTGACGCTTGTGGGCATGTCATTTGGCGGGTTGATCGCCTTTGCAGTGGTGACCGAGTCCATTTTTGCATGGCCGGGTATGGGCAAGCTGATCATCGACTCGATCCGCCAGTTGGATCGCCCTGTTGTGGTGGCCTATCTGATCGTCATCGTGGTGATCTTCATCATTCTGAACCTGCTGGTTGATTTGCTTTACTCGCTGATTGATCCGCGCATCCGGCTGGATGGGGCGAAGCAATGAGCGATATATCTGTCCCCCCCGCCGTGCAGACGCCGGAGGCCACGCCCCCGCCGGAGCGTCCGGTGTGGCGGATCATCCGCGATTTCCGCAAAAGCCCGCTGGCGCTGTTCGGGCTGGCGTTGCTGGTCCTGATCGTTCTGGCCGCATTTCTGGCACCATGGATCACCCCGCAAAACCCATATGACCTGCGCAGCCTGAGCATTATGGACAGCCGCCTTGCGCCCGGCGAGGTCGGATTTTCCGGTGTCTCGTTCTGGCTGGGAACGGATGGGCAGGGGCGTGACATGTTCTCGGCCATTCTGTACGGGCTGCGCATCTCGTTGATGGTGGGGGTGATTGCCTGCACCTGTGCCCTGATCCTTGGTCTGACATTGGGCCTTGTCGCGGCGTATTTCGGCGGGCGGATCGACACCGTCGTCATGCGGCTGGTCGATTTGCATCTGTCCTTCCCGCCCATTCTGGTGGCGCTGATCCTGCTTGCGATCCTTGGGCGCGGGCTGGAAAATATCATTCTGGCGCTGATCATCGTGCAATGGGCGACCTTCGCGCGCATGGCGCGCGCAACCGCCCTGTCCGAACGCGGGCGCGAATATATAGAGGCCGCGCAAAGCCTTGGCCTGTCACGCACGCGCATTCTGTTCGGCCACCTGCTGCCCAACTGCCTGCCGCCGATGATGGTGCTGTACACGGTCGAGATTGCCAGCGCGATTGCACTGGAAGCCACGCTGTCCTTCCTTGGGGTCGGACTGCCTGCCACGCAACCCAGTCTGGGCCTGCTGATCGCGAACGGCTTTCAGTTCGTGCTGTCGGGCCAATACTGGATCAGCGTTTTTCCGGGCATCGCGCTATTGCTGCTGATCGTGGCGATCAACCTTGTGGGTGACCGGCTGCGCGATGTGCTGAACCCAAGGAACATCACATGAGCCTGTTGGAAATCGACAATCTACAGACGCATTTCTACACCTCTGGCGGGGTCGTCAAGGCGGTTGACGGGGTCAGTTACCGCGTGGAGCGGGGCGAGGTTCTGGCCGTGGTGGGCGAAAGCGGGTCCGGCAAATCCGTCACCGGCCTGTCGGTGATGGGGTTGATCGAAGAACCCGGACGTGTGGTCGGCGGATCGATCCGTTTTGACGGGCGCGAGATTGCCAATCTGCCCGCGCATGAGATGCGGAAGCTGCGCGGCGCGCGCATTGCCATGATCTTTCAAGACCCGATGATGACGCTGAATCCGGTTTTGCGTGTTGACACACAAATGGTCGAAACCATCCACGCGCATCGGGATATGTCAAAATCTGATGCATGGGCGCTGTGCCGTGACACGCTGGGCCGCGTGGGCATTCCTGCGCCGGACGAACGGATGCGCGCCTTTCCGCACCAGTTTTCCGGCGGCATGCGCCAGCGTGTGGCGATTGCTATTGCGCTGTTGAACAAGCCCGATCTGATTATTGCGGATGAACCCACCACGGCGCTGGATGTGACCATTCAGGCGCAAATTCTGCACCTGATGCAGGGGCTGGTCGAAGAAGACGGCACCGGCCTTGTCTGGATCACGCATGATTTGTCGGTGGTGGCCGGATTTGCCGACCGCGTGGCCGTGATGTACGCGGGCGAGATTGTTGAACAGGCCACGACTGACGGGCTGATTGACGCCCCGCAACACCCCTATTCGCGCGGGCTTATCGGATCTGTCCCGTCACGCAACCGGCGGGGCGCGCGGCTGGCGCAGATTCCCGGTGGCGCGCCGCCCGCGCTGAACCGTCCTGAAGGGTGTCGTTTCGCGCCGCGCTGTGCCTACCGGATGGCGGGCTGCGAGGCGCCCCAGGCCCTTCGCGACAATGTGCGGTGCTGGCGTTCGGGTGAACTGCCCACCTTTGAGGAGGTGCTGGCATGAGCGCGCTTCTGACGCTGGAAAATGTGTCCAAACGGTTTTCCAGACCGCAGGATTTCGCCGTGCGTCTGGCGCGCAGGCTGGGGGCGCGCATCCCGAACGAGACTGTGCATGCGGTTGATGATGTCACGCTGTCGGTGAATGCGGGCGAGGTTGTGGGGCTGGTGGGCGAATCCGGTTGCGGCAAATCTACCCTTGGGCGCGTGGCTGCGGGCATACATGCGCCAAGCGCGGGGCGGTTGTTGTGGAAGGGCGAACCGGCCACCGGCACACGCGCGGCGCGCCTGAAAGTGCAGATGGTGTTTCAGGACCCCATGTCCTCGCTCAATCCGCGCCACAGGGTGGACCGGATTATCACTGAGGCCCCGCGCTTTCATGGGCAGATTGCCGCGCGCGAAGCTGACAGTTTTGCGGCCGAGTTGCTGGAAAAGGTCGGGTTGGACCCGAATTTCCGGTCGCGCTATCCGCACCAGTTTTCCGGTGGCCAGCGCCAGCGGATCGCCATCGCGCGGGCCTTGGCGGTGAAACCGGAGATCATTGTGGCGGATGAATCCGTCAGCGCGCTGGATGTGTCGGTGCAGGCGCAGGTGCTGAACCTGTTTATGGACCTGCGCAGTGAATTGGGGCTGGCCTATCTGTTCATCAGCCATGATCTGGGCGTGGTGGAACATATCTCGGACAGGGTGTTCATCATGTATCTGGGCCGCGTGGTTGAAGAAGCCCGCACCGAGGATCTGTTCGCTGAACCACTTCATCCCTATTCGCGCGCGCTTCTGGACGAAGTGCCCCGCCTGACCAAGGGCAAGCGCCGCTTCCAGCCGATCAGGGGCGAAATCCCCTCACCACTCAACCCGCCTTCGGGTTGTCATTTCCACCCCCGCTGCCCGCTTGCAGACGGGGAATGCCGCGCCATGCGCCCTGCCTTGCGGCAGATCGCACCGGGGCGCACCGTTGCCTGCCATAAGGTGGCAGGCCCATAACAGGGAGTTACAACACCATGACAAAACTATCGCAATTTTTGGGTGCAACCGCACTTGTCGCGCTGATGGCAGGTACTGCGGGTGCACAAAGCATCACTGCGGGGCTTGCAGCTGCGCCATCGTCCATGGACCCGCATTTTGCCACGACCGGCCAGAACCAGCAGGTTGCTGCGATTCTGTATGACCGGCTGATCCATATTGGCCCGGATGGCAATTTTGTCCCCGGACTGGCCACGGAATGGAGTGTGTCCGACGACCGGCTGACATGGACCTTCACGCTGCGCGAAGGTGTCACCTTCCATGATGGCAGCCCGTTCACTGCTGCCGATGCTGTGTTCACATTCGAGCGTATTCCCGAAGTGCCCAACAGCCCCGCGCCGTTCACCCAGCGGCTTGCCGCGATTGAAAGCGCAGAAGCGGTGGATGATCACACGCTGGTCATCACCACATCCGCGCCAGCACCGGGCCTGCCCACAGACCTGTCCACCATCTACATCGTGTCGCAAAATGTGGCCGATGCCGAAAGCGCGGATTTCGACCGTGGCACGGCAGCGATCGGCACAGGCCCTTACCGTCAGGTCAGCTATAGCCCCGGCGAGAATCTGGTGATCGAGCGCAACCCCGATTACTGGGGGGATGCGCCTGAATTTGAGGATGTGACCATCCGTTTTCTGGACAATTCCGCCAGCCGTGTGGCGTCCTTGCAGGCGGGCGAGGTGGATTTCATCGACGCCGTGCCGCCCAACGATCTGGACCGCCTGCGCGAGATGGCTGACGTGACTGTCGTGGCGGCGCCATCGGCGCGGATGCTGTATATGGGTGTGGATCAGTTGGAAGATACCACCATCCAGATTGACCCGTCCGTGGGCAACCCGTTCCGCGACCAGCGCGTGCGCGAAGCGCTTAGCCTTGCGATCAATCGCGAAGCGATCATTGACCGCATCCAGTTCAATTCCGGCGCACCGGCCAACCAGTTCGCGCCCGAAGGGATCTTTGGCCATAACCCCGACATTCCGCAGCCCGAATACGCCCCCGAGCGTGCGCGTGAACTGCTGGCGGAAGCAGGCTATGGCGACGGCTGGTCAATGACTATTCACGGCCCTGCCGGACGCTATGTGAATGACACCGATGTGTTGCTGGCCATCGGGCAGATGTGGTCACAGGTGGGGCTGGATATCGAGGTCGAGAATGTGCCCGCCAATGTCTATTTCGGGCAGGCGACCGCGCGCGAATTTTCGGCCTTCATGGTAGCCTTTGGCATCACCACGGGCGAAAGCAGCCTTGCGCTGCGCAATGTGCTGGGCACGGCTGATGAAGATCGCGGCTGGGGGTCCAACAACCGTTTCCGCTATTCCAGCGAGGCGTTTGATGCAGCCCTTGAGCGTGCATTCGAGGCGTTTGAAGATGCCGACCGCGAAGCCGCGTTGCAGGAAGCGGCCGCAATTGCCGCCGAGGATGTGGCGCTGATCCCGCTATATTGGGAAGGAAACAACTGGGCTGTGCGCGGTGAAATCGACTTTACGCCCAGCCCCGATGGCCGTTCGCTGATCACCAATCTCAGCCAGCGGTAATGACAATGTCGGTTGCCAGTAAAAAGACAAAGGCGCACGCGCTGCGCGATGTGATGGTGCCGATGCGTGATGGCATCCGGCTGGCAACGGACGTGTTCTTTCCCGAACATGCGGGCCATGGACCATGGCCCGCAATCCTTGAACGCACCCCCTATGACAAGCGCGAAGCGCGCATCAATGAATATACGCGCGACCATCCGGACGTGTTTGGCCGCGAAGAACTGGCGCGGTTTTTCACCGGGGCGGGTTTCGTTGTTGTGTTTCAGGATTGTCGCGGACGATACGGGTCCGAGGGCCGTTTCACCAAATACCGTGGCGAGGCAGAGGACGGGTTCGATACCCTTGACTGGATTGCCCGACAGGACTGGTGTGACGGGCAGGTGGCCACGATGGGCATGTCCTATTCCGCCCATACCCAGATGGCCAGCGCCTGCCTGAACCCGCCCGCATTGGCCGCGATGATCTGTGATTGCGGTGGGTTCTCCAACGCCTATCAGGGGGGTATCCGCTTTGGCGGCGCGCTGGAGTTGAAGCAGGTGACATGGGCCTTCCGGCACGCGCTGCGGTCGCGTGCGGCTGCCGCCGACCCTGTCGCAAAAGCAGCGCTTGAAGCCATTGACCTGCGCGACTGGATGCATCGCCTGCCATGGCGCGAGGGGCATTCGCCCCTGTCGCCTGTCCCGGATTACGAGCAGTATCTGTTCGAGCAGTGGACGCATAACACATTCGATGACTACTGGAAAATACCGGCGCTTTATGCTGCGGGCTGGCACCAGACCATGCGCAAGATACCCAGTGTGCATATTTCCGGCTGGTATGATCCCTATGCCGTCACTGCGGTCGAGAATTTTACAGGATTGCAGGCCGCAGGGCATGAAACCAGCCTGATCCTTGGCCCGTGGACACATGGCAACCGCTCGCGCAGCTATGCAGGGGATGTGGATTTCGGGCCGGATTGCATGTTCGAGGTGGGCACGGGGCTGGATTTCGTTCAGTTCCGCATTGAGACATTCCGCCGCCATCTTCTGCGCGCAGATCTGCCGGCAGGTCCGGCTGTGCGCTATTTCGTCATGGGGGGCGGGGACGGTCGGCGCAATTCCGCGGGACGCATGCAACATGGCGGGCGCTGGCATGTGGCGAATTCGTGGCCACCCGAAACCTCGGTGCCAGCGCAACTGTTTCTATGTGCTGCGGGCAGCTTGAGTGATGCACCTGCCGAAACTGCGGGCAAGCGAAGTTTCGTTTTCGATCCGGAAAACCCCGTGCCCACAATCGGCGGGCCAATCACCTCTGGTGCCCCGCTGATGGTTGGGGGCGCGTTCGATCAGGTCGAGACGCAAGAGCTGTTCGGGAACACAACCCCCGGTATGCCGCTGGCCAGCCGTGCGGATGTTCTGGTCTTTGAAACGCCGCCCCTTGAGCGCGCGATGACCATCGCTGGCAATGTCTGCGTGCGGTTGTTCATCAGCTCGGACCGCCCGACAACGGACATTACCGCGAAACTGGTGGACGTGTATCCGCCGTCGCCTGATTACCCGCATGGCTATGCCATGAACCTGTCAGACGCAATATTGCGCACATGCTATCGTGACGGGTTTGAACACCAGCGCCCCCTGCCAGAAGGGGAGGTTGTCGAAGTAACCGTGCGCCTGTACCCCACCGCAAACCGGTTCGAGATCGGCCACCGGATCCGGCTGGAAATATCATCGTCGAACTTCCCGCGCTTTGACGTCAATCCAAACCACGAGGTTGGACAAGATTTAAGCGCCGTGAAGTGTCGGGCGCTGAACACGCTCTATTTTGGACCAGACCATCCCTCTTGCTTGCAATACAGCATGTTGCTTGGGGATCAGTAGGCCCTTCGTCTGGCACACATATCCGGAAGTCCACGCTATTGGCGGTCGTGGGCGTCAGGGCGCATGGTCACTTTTGCAAGGTATTGCAGATGGAATTCAGCAAGGCCCCAAGTGTCTCACTTGCCTGTGGCCCGATGGCGTGGGCAAGGCGGCGCTGATGGAAAAAGTGCTGCGCAAAAAGCGCGACCCGACTTACGCGACCCGACGCAATAAGCAATGCCCAAGGGGTCTATAAGTAAGGAGTGTCTGCGCAACCTGCCCATCTGATTAGCTCATACATATCAGCTATTTAAGCTGAAAGCATGGTGCCCAGGAGAGGACTCGAACCTCCACGCCCGTACGGGCACTAGCACCTGAAGCTAGCGCGTCTACCAGTTCCGCCACCTGGGCAGGTTGCGTGAGGGGGTGTTTATGGCGCAGCGCGGGTACTGTCAACGGGGGAAATGAAGGAAAAATGCCGCGCATGAAAAAAACCGTTCGGGCTTGTCGTAGGCAGTGTGCAGGTCTATTGATGCGGGCAGGAAACCACAGGTGTTGAACCGCAGGCGGAGGGCGCAGCATGACGCAGCTTGTTACCATTTTTGGCGGGTCCGGTTTCGTCGGGCGATATATTGCGCGGCGTATGGCGAAAGCGGGCTGGCGGGTGCGCGTGGCCGTGCGCAGGCCAAATCAGGCGCTGCATGTCAAACCGTATGGCAGCGTCGGGCAGGTGGAACCTGTGTTTTGCAATATCCGTGATGATGCATCTGTGCGGGCCGTCATGCAGGGTGCGGATGCGGTGGTAAATTGTGTGGGCATACTGGGTGAAGTCGGGCGCAACCGCTTTGACGCAGTGCAGGCCGAAGGCGCGGGCCGGATTGCACGCATTGCCGCAGAATTGCAAATTGCACGGATGGTGCATGTCTCGGCAATCGGGGCGGATGCGCAGTCGGACAGCAAATACCAGCGCAGCAAGGCCGAAGGTGAGTCGCAGGTGTTGCAGCACTTCCCCGCCGCCGTGATTCTGCGCCCGTCGGTCATATTCGGGGTTGAGGACCAGTTCTTCAACCGCTTCGCAGCAATGACGCGGTTTTCCCCGTTTCTGCCTGTTGTCGGCGCGGATACGCGTTTTCAGCCGGTCTATGTGGATGATGTGGCAAAGGCAGCAGAAGCCGCGCTGTGCCGCGATGTTGCTGCCGGTGTCTATGAACTGGGTGGTCCTGACACGGCCACATTCCGCGAATTGATGCAGACCATGCTGGCGGAAATCCGGCGGCATCGTGTCATCCTGAATGTGCCGTTTTTTGTTGCGGGGCTTATGGGCGGGGCGCTGGACATTGCACAAAAACTGTCGCTGGGCCTGTTCACCAACACAGTTCTGACGCGCGATCAGGTTCGCAACCTGCAACGTGATAATCTGGCCAGTGACGATATGCCGGGGTTGGCCGCGCTGGACATAACCCCGACCCCCATGAGTTCGGTGTTGCCATCGTATCTGTGGGTTCACAGGCAGGGTGGTCAATATAAGGCCATTCATGAATCTGCGGCACGGTTGCGCGATACACAGAACTGAAGATCACGCTTATGAATAATGCCCGCCGCACGGGGGTGCGGCGGGCATTTGCGTTGCGGTGATGCTGTGGGCAAGAAATACCGTCGAACAGAAGGGCAGGCGCATCAGGGATGTGGCCGTATGGCACGCCGCCCGCCTGTGGTCCCGTCAACGTGGCAGCAGGACCGTGTCCACAACGTGAATCACACCGTTTGACTGGTTCACGTCGGAAATGGTCACGCGTCCTGCATTTCCGGACTGGTCATAAATCCACAGCGACCGGCCACGGACCTGCGCACTCAGCGGTGCGCCCGACAGGGTTTCCATGTGGAAGAACCCGTCACGGCTGGCGCGTGCGCGGCGCATCAGTTCAGGGCCGCTAAGGTTGCCCGCGACAACATGCGATGTCAGTACGCGCTGCAATGTGGGTTGGTTTTCCGGTTGCAGCAGCGTGTCCACCGTGCCTGCGGGCAGGGCCTCGAACGCTGCATTCACTGGCGCAAACACTGTCAGGGGGCCTGGGCCTTGCAATGCGTCGACCAGCTCTGCCGCCTGAACAGCCGCGACAAGGGTTGTATGATCCGCAGAGTTTACGGCGTTCTCAACGATATTGCGTGTGGTCAGCATGGGCGCGCCGCCAACCATTGGGTTGTCAGCAGATGCCATCACAGGTGCCAGTCCCGCGGGCGCTGCAAGGGCCAGCATTGTCAGTAATGCGATTTTCTTCATGGTTCACTCCCGATTGATACGCGGGACAGATGCGTTGCTGCGTGTCCCGTGTTCAATGAACGGGCATTCGAAACTGAAAGTTTCACGATGCCGCGACCGGAGTGGCGCAAATCAGCTTTCGCTTAGTTCGGCAACCGCCAGAACATCGCCGGTGGGCAGTCCTGTGGGGGACCCGCCTGCCGGTTCCAGACTGATTGCCAGCACCTGACCCTGTGCCAGTTCTGCCGCGACTGACAGCTCGGCATCGCGCAACACACCAAGCGAGCGTGGAACCTCGGTTTCGTCGATGACCCACAACTCGTAATCCTGATCAGCGCCTGCGTCCTGTCCGCTAAGGGTTATGCGCAATTCCGCAAGGGCCACATCAAACCGCGCCTGCAAGACCAGATCGCGGTCCTGCGCAACCAACTCTGCCTGAAGCATGGGGCCGGTCGGGGCGGGGCGTGACATGTCCCAGACAATCAACGCAATGCCAATAGTTGCGGCAACGGCCGTCCCCGACAGCAGACCCCACAGCCAGGACCTGCGGCTGCGTTGTTGCGGGGCGGGGAACAATTGTGCTTCGATGCGGGCCAGCAGGCCATCGGGCACCTCGGCCTCATCGTAAAATTCGTTCAGGGGGGCCAGACGTGTTTCCCATGCCTGCACCTGTGCTGCGAAGCTGCCATCGACCGCGCATCGCGCCTTGGCGGCCTGCCAGTCATCACCATCCAACAGGCCAAGGACATATTCGGCGGCCAGCACGTCATCGGGAACGGGGGGTTCTGGTGTCTGCTCACTCATCTTTCCAGACACTCCCGCAGGCTGATCAAAGCCCGTCGCAACCATGTACGCATTGTATTCAGGGGCACTTCAAACCGGCCTGCGAGCTCCTGATAGCTTAATCCTTGCAGATAGGCGCCTTGCACGGCGGTTGCGCGATCTTCCGGTAATTCCTTGATGCAGGCAACAACGCGCATCATTTCGGTGCGCGCAAGCGACGTTTCCTCGGCGCCGGGGGTCGGGTCAGGCAGGCGGGCAATCGGGTCGTCCTGATCGTCACCGGAATACCCGCCCGAGTATGCCGTGCGCACCCGTGCCGGACGTGATGCCCGCAGGCAATCCAGTGCATGGTTTCGCGTTATCGCACAGATCCAGCCCATACCCGTTCCTTTTTCGGGGTCAAAGGCCGCTGCACGATTCCATATCTTTATCATGACATCTTGCAATGCATCTTCTGCATCGGGCCTGTTGCCCAACATACGCATCAAAATGCCCATCAGTTTCGGACTGGCGTTATTATACAACGCCCGCAATGCGTGTTTGTCCTGTCGCGTGATGCGGTTCAGCAGTTGCGCGATGTCGTCAGCCACAATCGAAAGACCCTTTTCCCCGAGCATCGCCGGAGATTGACCAACGATACCATATTGCTGCCCGTTTCGCGGTCATGATTCAAGCCGCAATCGCAATTCGCGCAGAACCGGCACTGTCTGGCGGACGCGGTCTTCGCCAAGTGTGTGCGCAATATCATCAATCAGCGGACTGATGGCGGCAAGCGCGGCATCGCGGGCCGCGCGGCCAGCAGGGCTGATTGCAACCATTTTACGCCGCGCATCGTCCCAATCAGGGCGGATATGCACATATCCGGCCCATTCCAGCTTGTTCAACGTGTTGGTCATGGCCCCGCGCGTCACATGAAAGGCGCGCGCCAGTTCGGCGGGGCTGCGTTCGGTTTGCTGGCGGGCCAGCAGGTTCAACACACCAAAATGTGATAATTCCATCCCCTTCGGCAACACTTTTGACAGCCGGTTTCGGGCCAGTTGGTCGGCCATCAGCAACTCGCTGAAAAGGGCATTCGCCAGATCCGAGCGCGGTGCAGAACTCATGGCGTTGCCGGTCCTTCGATTATGCGGTCGTGAAACAGCGCGGGAACACGGCCCCTTGCGCCCACGATCTGGTCAAGATCCAGTGTGACAAACCCGACACCCGGTTCGGTGCCCATGTCCAGCAGCACCTCTCCCCATGGGGCGATAGCCATGGAATGCCCGTAGGTCTGGCGCGGCTGCCCGTGTTGTGCGCAATGTTGTCCGGTTTGTGCAGGGGCCAGAACGAAACAGCCGGTTTCAATGGCCCGTGCGCGCAGCAGGATTTCCCAATGCGCGGCCCCTGTGACCGGACTGAACGCCGCAGGCACTGTCAGGATTTCCGCACCGGCCTGTGCCAAAGCCCGATACAAATAGGCGAATCGCACATCGTAGCACACGCTTAACCCGAAGCAGGCCAGCGCGGTATTCGCAGTCACGGCGCGCGTGCCCGGCCTGAACCCAGACGATTCGCGGTAGGACTCAGCCTCGGACACCTGAACATCGAACATATGAACCTTGTCATACCACGCTGCGATTGTGCCGTCGGGGCCGATCAGGAACGACCGGTTGGCAAACCGCCCGTCCGCATCGCGCGTTTTCAAGGCCAATGACCCGATCAGCACCCAGATACCCAAATCCCTGGCTGCTATGCGCAACGCGGCAAGGGTCATATCATCCGCTTCGTGTTGCAACACCTGTTGCTGATGTGCCCGAGAGGCCGACACGCAATTCGTCACTTCCGGTGTCAGGGCGATATGTGCACCGCCAGCGGCGGCCTTTTGCAAAAATTCCAGCGTGACCGGCAGGTTCGCTACGGGATCGTCGCTAGAGTTCAGTTGCAAAAGCGCAGCACACAGCCCCATCGCGCTATCCCTTCAGAAGGGCGTCAAGTTTACCGGCCCGATCAAGCGCATAAAGTTCATCACAGCCACCGACATGGGTGTCGCCGATAAATATTTGTGGCACAGTATGACGACCGGCGGCGCGTTTCATCATTTCCGCGCGGCGGTCCGGTGTGCGGCTTAGGTCGATTTCGCTGAAGCTGGCCCCCTTGGACGTAAGCAAGCGTTTTGCCGAATGGCAAAAACCGCAGAGCGGCGAGGTATAAATTTCAATCGGTTGCATGGCGGGCGTCCTGTCGTTTCGCGTTGGGCCGCACTATAGCCGATCATTCCGCATGTGCAACGCGCGCAAGGGCAATGACGCGGACCGACGCGGCCCCGCGTGCCAGCAATGTGTCGCTGGCTGCGGCAAATGTGGCCCCGGCTGTCATGACGTCATCGACCAGAAGGATATGGCGGCCTGCGATGCGGTGCACTTGCCGCGGATTTGCGCGGAACGCCCCTTCGACATTTGCGAAACGATCCATGCGCCGACGCCCGTCCTGTGTGCCGGTATAGCGGCTGCGAATCAGCAAATCGGGGCAATGGGCAAGCTGCAGTGTGTTTGCAAGCGCCTGCGACAGCACTGCCGCCTGATTGTAGCGTCGTTTCAGCAGGCGCAGCCAGTGCAGCGGGACTGGGGCGACCAGCATGTCGGGTTGCACCAAGGGTCGGGCCGCGCGTGCCAGCCATTTGCCTGCCACCGGCGCGTGGTCCAGCCGGTCCCGATATTTCAGACCCAGCAGGATCTGGCGTGCCTTGTCGCCATAGACCATGACTGCACGCCCTTGGTCCCAAGGCCGCGCAAGTGTCAGGCAGTCATCACAGATTGCATGCGGGTCGGCCGTCATGTCACCGGGCAGGGGGGTGCCACACAGATCGCAACACTGCCCGAAGATGAAGCCGGTCTGGCGCCAGCAATCAGGGCACAGGGCGCCGTTATCCTCGACCAATGTGTCGCATGTCATGCATTGGGGGGGATATACCGCATGCAGAACACGCTGAACCAGCGCCCTGCCTGTTTCATGCAAGCCCCGCATGGCGTTTTGCCTTTCCAAACGAACTCTCCTACATACGCTGTGACGTTCCCGACCAAAGGCCATGCGATGACCCGAACCCCGCCCGACCTGACCGACCGTGCCGCGCTTGTGCGCAACCGTGCGCGTGTCACAGCGGATCGCCAGACCCCGTTCCTGCACGCGATTGCGCAAGAGGAACTTCAGTTTCGCCTAAGTATGGTTAACAGATCGTTTAATTCGCCAGCCATCGTGACTGGATTACCGCAGGTCTGGGGGGATTTCTTGCCAGATGCGCGCGTTGTGCCGGATGACCCCGTGCTGGATTTACAAGAAGGCGCGCATGATCTGGTGTTGCATGTGATGGGGTTGCACTGGGCGTCCGATCCCGTGGGGCAGTTGGTACAGGCACGCCGCGCCCTGCGTCCCGACGGGTTGTTTCTGGGGGTCTTGTTCGGGGGCCAAACCCTGTCAGAATTGCGCAGCGCCCTTGCGCAAGCGGAATCCGACCTGACAGGCGGGTTATCGGCAAGGGTCGCGCCAATGGCTGAAATCCGTGATCTGGGGGCGCTGCTGCAACGCGCGGGGCTGGCCCTGCCCGTGGCGGATTCGGTCACCCAGTCTGTAGCTTATGGCACTGTGCAAAACCTGTTTGCAGACCTGCGCGATATGGGGGAACGAAACGCGCTTGCGGCGCGCCGCCGAGGTTTGACAACGCCTGCGCTGTTTAGACGCACTGAAGAAATATATGCCGCGCATTTTTCCGACGGGGCCGGACGGTTGCAGGCGACTTATGACCTTATCTTCCTGACAGGGTGGGCCCCTGACGCCAGCCAGCCCCGCCCGCTGCGCCCCGGATCGGCACGAATGTCACTGGCTGATGCGCTGGGAAGTGTCGAAACCGCCCTGCCTGATCAGGTGAAAATCCCCGACAATGATTGAATCCGTTAGAAAAGCGGTTATGTCAGCGGAAAATAATTTAACATACCGGAATGAAAGACCCTGCCATGCTTGATGCAAAGCCACAGTCAACTGCGCGCGGCTGCCCCGTTCATATGGATCATCCGGGGGAGGGGCGTCTGGCCCATGCTGAATCAGACCATCCCCCTGTGCCGCAGGCCAGGATCGGTGTGTTGCTGGCCAATCTGGGAACGCCGGACAATTATGATTACTGGTCCATGCGGCGGTATCTGAACGAGTTTCTGTCAGACAAGCGGGTGATCGATTACCCCGCCTGGAAATGGCAGCCGCTGTTGCAACTGATTATCCTGACCAAACGTCCTTTCACGTCCGGGGCGAATTACAAATCCATCTGGAACCATGACAAGGGCGAAAGCCCGTTGATGACCATCACCAAGGACCAGACAGCGGGCATTGCGGAAGCGGTTGCCGCGCAGTTTGGCGACAATGTCATGGTGGATTTCTGCATGCGCTATGGGAACCCCTCCACACGGTCCAAGGTGGATGAGATGGTCAAGGCGGGCTGCGAGAAGATCTTGTTTTTTCCGCTATACCCGCATTATGCCGGTGCGACATCTGCAACAGCATGCGACCAATTCTTTCGCGCCTTGATGGACCAGAAGTGGCAGCCAGCGGCGCGCACTGTGGCACCCTATTTCGACCATCCTGCCTATATCGAGGCCTTGGCGAATTCGGTTCGGCGCAGTTATGATGCGATGGAGCACAAGCCCGAAGTTCTGGTTGCGTCCTATCATGGCATGCCGAAGCGTTATCTGATGGAAGGCGATCCCTATCATTGCCAATGCCAGAAAACCACGCGCCTGCTGCGCGAGGCGCTGGGCTGGGAAAAGGACAAGGTTCAAACCACATTCCAGTCGGTTTTCGGAACCGAAGAATGGCTGCGCCCCTATACGGTGGAACATGTCGCGGATCTTGCGCGGCAGGGCGTCAAGCGTCTGGCAGTTGTCGCGCCTGCATTCTCTGCGGATTGCATCGAAACACTGGAAGAAATCAACGAAGAAATCTGCGAGAGCTTCGAGGATGCGGGCGGCGAGGAATTCACCTATATTCCGTGCCTGAATGATGATGCCGCGCATATTGACGCATTGGTGCAGGTGATTGCGTCAAACCTGTCGGGATGGACCTGACGCTGTTGTAGTGGTCCCGCGCTGCGGCCTTTTCAATGGCTGAAAACGGGGCGGTTCACGCCCCTTTTTCTTTAGCGACGGGTCGCAGGTTGCGAACGGTCAGGTGTCCGGCAATGAAAAATGGCGGGCACAAGGCCCGCCATTTCCACGAAACAAAAGTTTCGAAACTTATTTTGCGGCAACAGCTGCAGCAACAACCAGAAGCAGCATCAGCGGAACGATGATACCAGCGGAAGAGGAGCTGGTGTCTTCAACGATCACTGCAGGCTCAACGACGGGCTCGGCATATTTGCCGCCCATGCTGCCAGCGAAAGCGGATGTTGCAGCCATGGACAGTGCTGCTGCGAGTGCGATCTTTTTCATAGTAACCTCCAGTATTTACCTGCAACCCAGTCATTGAGGGCAGGCACCCAAGACGAAATGTCGTGGCTTTGGTAAAATCACTTTCCTTCACGAAAGGCAACGGCCACTTGTCAAGGCTTGTGCAGGATTTTGCGGAAATCGTCAAATTCGCAACACTTTCAGGCCGTATTTCGGCGGGTGCATCAAATTAGACGCCAAAACCGGCGGGTCAGATGGTTGCACAAACGCCAAAACCCGCCGCATCACGTCGAGTTGTGTTTGAAAACCATGATTTTAGGGGCTATGCAGCAGTCTGTCGCGAAAAGGATGAATCTGGATATGTTGCGGTCTATTGTTATTTCTTTGCTGGGGGCGCTGTTTCTGGCGGCTTGTGATGTCTCGCCGGTTGCCATGCGCATGGGGCCGGATGGCAAGCCGGTGCCCGCAGTCTATCGAATCAGCGCCAGTGACGCGCCGCGCGTGCGCCAGCGCATGCAGGACGGTTTGAACACAATGCGCGCGCAGCACGGTCAACCGCCGCTTCAGGGCAATGCCGAACTGGCCAGCGCTGCGGCAACGCATGCGCAGGACATGTCATTCCAAAGCCGCCCGTGGCATTGGGGCTCGGACGGGTCCAGCCCCATGCAGCGCGCGCAACGGGCTGGGTATCAGGGCGCTTTCGTCGGTGAAATGGTTTCGGAAACCTTCGAGACCGAGATTGAGACTGTGACTGCATGGATGCAGGAACCGGAAACCCGCGCAGTGATTCTGGACAGTCGTGCACGTGATGTGGGCGTGGGCTGGCATCAGGATGGCAATGGAAAACTGTGGTGGGTCGTCGTGTTGGGGGAACCCAATGCGGGGTTCCAGATGGCAGGGCGTTAAGACCTGATTGCACCTTAGCATTCCACTGGAAAGAGGCCGCGCCCGAAGGGACGCGGCTTTTTCTGTGGCAAGGGGGCGGGCTGTGATGGTGCTGATGTCCTGGACGTCTTGGGGCGTGACGCTGCCCTTCGTGCTTGGATCAAGCCCGCGCCACAGGTGGGCCGGGGTCTGCCGATCCGACATTCTTGGAATGCACTTTATGCAGGCTGCATACTCCTGACTTCAAAGGCTTGGCCAGCCATAAGCCAAATCGGCAGGCCGCGGGACGGCCCACCGATGGCGCGGCGGCCTGCGGCCTTGATTCCGCGCCTTGGGTGGCAGCTTCAGACCGCAGCAGCCCCGCCTATCCGCGATGGGCACCATCTGCCAGTGAACGGACATAATCCAGCACATCCGCGACAGGTTTGCCGGACGCGATTTCCTTGACGATTGCCGAGCCTACGACACAGCCATCGGCCACGCTTGCGATATCTTGCGCGGCTTGCGGTGTGGATATGCCAAACCCTACAATCACGGGCAGGTCCGTCTGGGCCTTGATGCGCGCAACTTCCGGCCCGACCTGCGTGGCTTGTGCCGCTGCCGCCCCTGTAATGCCGGTGATGGACACATAATACACGAAACCTGATGTGTTCTGCAAAACCTTGGGCAGGCGTTTGTCATCGGTGGTGGGCGTTGCCAGCCGGATGAAGTTCAGGCCAGCCGCCTGCGCAGGCAGGCACAATTCGCTGTCCTCCTCGGGGGGGAGGTCGACGACAATCAATCCGTCAACGCCTGCATCTGTCGCCTTCTCCAGAAAATGCGCAACACCCATGCTGTAGATCGGGTTATAATAGCCCATCAGCACGATCGGGGTTGTGTTATTGCCCGCACGGAAGCGCCGGACCATATCCAGCGTCATATCCAGCGTTTGCCCGCGATCAAGGGCGCGCTGTCCGGCCAGCTGGATGGTGGGCCCATCGGCCATGGGGTCGGTAAACGGAACGCCCAGCTCGATAATGTCGACACCGGCATCAGGCAGCCCCTGCATGATGGACAGCGAGGCTTCAAGGTCCGGATCCCCCGCCATGATATAGGCGACGAAGGCCTTGCGACCTTCGGATTTCAGCGCGGCGAATGTGGTGTCGATTCTGGTCATCTGATCCTGTCCCGAGGCTTTTGCAACGGTTTGGGGGAAATCCGCGCGGGAATCAACTGCTCCTGCGCGGATCGGGACCTTTTGGGCCTTGGGCTACGGCCTGTCAGTCCTCGAATTCGACCAACAGGTCCTTTGCTTCGATCTGCGCGCCGGGCTGGACATGTACGGATTTGACCACGGCATCGCGGTCGGCATGCAGGCCGGTTTCCATTTTCATGGCTTCAATCGTCAGCAGCAGATCGCCCGCCTTGACCTTCTGGCCTGCATTGACCCCGACAGATGCAACGACACCGGGCATCGGGGCACCGACATGGGCGGTGTTGGCGATATCGGCTTTTGCGCGTTGCGCGGTCTTGGCTTTCACTTCGCGGTTGGGCACGCGAATGGTGCGCGGCTGGCCGTTCAATTCGAAGAACACCTTCACATCCCCATCATCACCGGTCTCTCCGACCGCAACGACGCGGATTTCCAGTGTTTTTCCGGGGTCGATTTCCGCTGAAATCTCCTCTCCGGGTTCCATCCCGTAAAAGAAGGTCTGTGTGGGCAGGGCGCGCACCGGCCCGTAGACGCGGTGGCGGCCCATGTAGTCCAGAAAGACTTTGGGATACATCAGATAGCCGTTCAGATCCTCGTCATCGACGGTGAAGCCTTCCAGTTCCTCGCTGAGCTTCGCGCGGGTCGCGTCCAGATCGACAGCGGGCAGGCGGGCACCGGGGCGGTCTGTCAGCGGCGCGTCATCCTTCAGCACCTTGCGCAGGATCCCGTCAGGCCATCCGCCCGGTGGTTGTCCCAGATTGCCGCGCAGCATGTCGATGACGGATTCGGGGAAACTGACGTCCTTGTCCGGATTTTCGACATCCGCGCGGGTCAGCCCTTGCGACACCATCATCAGGGCCATGTCGCCTACAACCTTGGAGGAGGGCGTGACCTTGACGATATCGCCGAACATCATGTTCACATCGGCATAGGTGCGCGCCACTTCCGGCCAGCGGTCTTCCAGCCCCATGGACCGCGCCTGTGCCTTCAGGTTGGTGAACTGTCCGCCGGGCATTTCGTGCAGATACACTTCGGAATTGGGGGCCTGCTGGGCGGATTCGAACGCCGCGTAATGGGTGCGCACATCTTCCCAGTAGTCGGAAATCTTGCGGATTGCGCCCATGTCCAGCCCTGTGTCGCGGTCGGTGAAGCGCAGCGCTTCCACAATCGACCCCAGTGTGGGCTGGCTGGTATTGCCCGAAAACGCATCCATCGCGGCATCGGCGGCATCAACGCCCGCCTCGGCGGCGGCCAGAATGGTAGCCCCTGCAATGCCGCCCGTGTCATGGGTGTGGAAATGGATGGGCAGGCCCACATCTTCCTTCAGCGCCTTGATCAGCACCCGCGCCGATGCGGGTTTCAACAGCCCTGCCATATCCTTCAGGCCCAGCACATGCGCGCCCGCGGCCTTCAGGTCCTGACCCATGCGGACATAGTATTTCAGATCATATTTCGCGCGGTCGGGGTTCAGAATGTCGCCGGTATAGCAGATCGTACCTTCGCAGACCTTGTTGGCCTCCAGCACCGCATCCATGGCCACACGCATGTTTTCGACCCAGTTCAGGCTGTCGAACACGCGGAACACATCCACGCCGGTTTCAGCGGCCTGACGCACAAAAAACTGCACCACATTGTCGGGATAGTTCGTGTAGCCGACCCCGTTCGAGGCCCGCAGCAGCATTTGCGTCATCAGGTTGGGCATGCGTGCGCGCAGATCGCGCAACCGCTGCCACGGGCATTCCTGCAAGAAACGGTACGCCACGTCAAATGTGGCCCCGCCCCAGCATTCCATGCTGAACAGTTGCGGCAGCATATGCGCATAGGCAGGCGCCACACGGATCATGTCGATGGACCGCATGCGCGTGGCCAGAAGGGACTGGTGCGCATCGCGCATGGTCGTGTCGGTCAAGAGCAGACGCTTTTCAGCGGCCATCCAGTCGGCCACGGCCTGCGGGCCCTGTTCGTCCAGAATTTGTTTCGCCCCCCGCGCGGGCTGCCCGCTGACGGCAGGCGCGACCGGCGTTTTTATCCCCGCAGGCGGGCGGACCCGTCCGGCGGTTTCCGGATGCCCGTTTACCGTGATATCGGCGATATAGGTCAGAATCTTCGTCGCACGATCGCGCCGTTTGCGGAAATGGAACAGATCATCAGATGTGTCGATGAACTTTGTCGTATAGCTGTAATCCAGAAATGTCGGGTGTTTCAGCAGGTTGATGACAAAGTCGATATTGGTGCTGACACCGCGGATGCGGAATTCGCGCAGCGCGCGGTCCATGCGGGCAATCGATTCCTCTGGCGTGGCGGCCCATGCTGTCACCTTCACCAGAAGCGAATCGTAATAGCGCGTGATGACGCCGCCCGCATAGGCGGTGCCCCCGTCCAGACGAATGCCCATCCCCGTGGCACTGCGATAGGCGGTCAAGCGTCCATAATCGGGGATAAAATTGTTCAGCGGGTCTTCGGTGGTGATGCGGCATTGCATGGCATGGCCCGACAGGGTGACATCGCCCTGACTGGGGGTGCCGGTCGCTTCCGACAAGGTGGCCCCTTCTGCAATGCGGATCTGCGCCTTGACGATGTCAATGCCGGTGACTTCTTCGGTGACCGTATGTTCGACCTGCACGCGCGGGTTCACTTCGATGAAGTAGAATTCGCCACTGTCCATATCCATCAGGAATTCGACAGTGCCCGCGTTCTGGTATCCAACAGCGCGCCCGATTTTCAGTGCTTCTTCGCAAATCTCGGCGCGTTGTTCGGGGCTTAGATACGGGGCAGGGGCGCGCTCGACGACTTTCTGGTTGCGGCGCTGGACAGTGCAATCGCGCTCATACAGATGATACAGATTGCCATGCGTGTCACCCAGCAGCTGCACTTCGACATGGCGCGCGCGCTGGATCATCTTTTCCAGATACCCCTCGCCATTGCCGAAAGCGGCTTCTGCCTCGCGTTTGCCTTCGCGGACTTTGGCTTCCAGTTCCTCGGGGCCGGTGATGGCGCGCATGCCGCGCCCGCCGCCGCCATGGCTGGCCTTCAGCATCAATGGATACCCCACCTCATCGGCCATTTTGCGCACGGCGTCCATGTCATCGCCCAGCACCTCGGTTGCGGGAATGACCGGCACGCCGGCGTCAATGGCCACGCGGCGTGCACTGGCCTTGTCCCCAAGTGCGCGCATGGTTTCCGCCTTGGGGCCAATGAACGTGATGCCATTGGCCACGCAGGCATCAATCAGATTGGGGTTTTCCGACAGCAGGCCATAGCCCGGATGGATTGCATCCGCGCCCGAGAGTTTGGCAACGCGGATGATTTCGTCAATCGACAAATAGGCCGCGACCGGTCCCATCCCCTCGCCGATGCGGTAGGCTTCATCTGCCTTGAACCGGTGCAGGCCCAGCTTGTCCTCTTCTGCGTAAACGGCAACAGTGCGTTTGCCCAACTCATTGGCCGCGCGCATGATGCGGATCGCGATTTCACCACGGTTGGCGATAAGGATCTTCTGAAATTCGGCCATGACGGTCCTTTCTGCGGGTGCAAACCTGTCTTTGGTCATGTGGATAGACCAGTTTTTACAGTTTCGTAAAGGGATTGTAAGGTTTCGTTAGGATTCGGGGGCATGCGCAAGCTGCGTTGCGGCATTCTGCGCGCGGGTAATTCCCATCTGCATCATGCAACTTTTCATGTCTTCGGTCAGAATGTTGTGCAAATGCGCCGGACCGCGCGCCCCCAAGGCACCCAATGCGTAATGCCAACCGCGCCCCAGCATCGCGAAATCGGCCCCAAGTGCCAGCACGCGCAGGATATCAAGGCCCGTTTCCAGCCCCGAATCGCAAATCAGCGGGAATTCCGGCCCGACAGCGGCGCGAATGGCGGGCAGGCAGTGAATTGCAGCAGGGGCCCCGTCGAACTGGCGTCCGGCGTGGTTGGACACCCAGATGGCCTGAACGCCTGCATCGCGCAGGCGCGTGGCATCATCAGGGTCCAGCACCCCCTTGACCACAAGCGGGCCGTCCCATTCCTGCCGCACGGCATGCAGGTAGTCCCAATCCGGGGCGGCACGCAGCAGGTAGCCCGCATGCGCGGTAGAAGGCGCATTGCCGTCAAGTTTCAGGTATTCCTCCATCAAGCGAAGGCGCGGCGGGCCATGGCGCAGGGTTCCGAATGCCCAGGCAGGGCATAGCGCGATTTGCGCCAGCATCGTGGGTGTCACCTTCGGCGGAATCGCAAGTTGCGCGCGTAACTGTCGTTCGCGCCGCGACGGGCCGGGCACATCCACGGTCAGAACCAGCGTTTCAAAACCGGATCTGCGCGCACGCGCCAGCAAATCGCGCCGGATTTCAGGGTCTTTCGGCGGGTAGAGTTGAAACCAGCCCATATCACCGGCAATCGGGCCGATCTCCTCGGGCAGGCGCGTTGCGACAGTGCTGAGGGAATAGGGGATGCGGCAGGTTTGCGCCATGTCCGCAAGCAGCGCTTCCGCACCCGGCCAGATCAGCCCGGACATGCCGACAGGCGCAATACCGATCGGGCAGGAATAATCGCGCCCCAGAAACCGCGTCCCCAGATCCGGCGTGACTGGTCCGCGCAGAATGGCGGGGTTGAACAGAATGCTGTCCAGCGCGGCGCGGTTGCGACCCTTGACCGATTCTGTGCCAGTTGCGCTGTCGACATATTCCCACACGAAATGCGGAACCCGTTTGCGGCAGGCCGATTTCAGGTCTGTAAGGGCGGGGTAACGCTGATCAGGGTGCATCCATCATTCTTCTTACGCAGCAATTCTGCCAGCTGAGCATGCACATCGGGGATTGGCAAGCGTTGCAATGTGTTGCCTTCGGGCAAAAATGCATCAGGGATACACCGGATATTAAGGGTCTGCCGATACCGTGTCTTTTGTCAATCTTGGAACAGGTGCAATGCGCAGGATCGTATATCTTAGCTCGGCCAGAACGGCGCTGGATAAAGAGCAGGTTGAAGAAATTTTGCATCTGTCCCGACGCAATAACCAGGAAGCTGGCATAACCGGATTTCTGGCATATCACGACGGGTGCTTTTTTCAGGTGATTGAAGGGCCGGATGTGGCAATTGAACGTGCACTGACGCGCATTCGCCTTGATACACGGCATTCCGGCATGTTGGTTTTGTCCGACACCGATGCGGAACACCGTGCATTTCCGGACTGGCGAATGGCCTTTGTTGCCAGATCGGAACTGGCGGGTGTCATGGACAAGGCGGCCATACCATTGGCCGACATCGCGCGGCAGGCCAGCAGCCTTAGTGATGATATGCGCGTGAACAAATTGTTCAAAAGCTTCCTTGCCAGCTTTCGGGATTTAACCGCCAGCTAACGGGCGCGCCCGTTGCAATCTGGTGGGAACGTAGTGCGAACACGGCTTTCCCTTCGGCGCGGTTTTGGGTATTGTCGGGGGATGAGTGATTTTAACGCCGATCTGCCCCTGTCCGCCCGCGCCATGGCTGCGCGTCCTGCCCCCTATCTGGACGGGTTGAACCCCGCCCAACGTCAGGCGGTTGAGGCGCTGGACGGTCCTGTGCTGATGCTGGCAGGTGCCGGCACCGGCAAGACCAAGGCGCTGACGGCCCGTATCGCGCATTTGTTGAATTCCGGCCGCGCCTTCCCGTCGCAGATTCTGGCCGTGACCTTCACCAACAAGGCCGCGCGCGAAATGAAACTGCGCGTGGCGGGGTATTTGGGCGAAGCGGTAGAAGGCATGCCGTGGCTGGGCACCTTCCATTCGATCAGCGCAAAACTGCTGCGGCGGCATGCGGAACTTGTGGGTCTGAAGTCCAGTTTTACGATTCTGGACAGCGACGACCAGTTACGCCTGCTGAAACAGTTGATTGCAGCCGCCAATATCGACGAAAAGCGCTGGCCCGCGCGCCTGCTGGCGGGAATCATCGACCAGTGGAAAAACCGCGCATGGACGCCGGAACAGGTGCCCGCCAGCGAAGCAAGTGCCTTCAACAATCGCGGGACGGAACTCTATGCCGCGTATCAGGACCGGCTGAAAACGCTGAACGCCTGTGATTTCGGGGATTTGTTGCTGCATTGTATCCGGATTTTTCAGGCCCATCCTGATGTATTGCAGGGGTATCAGACGCGGTTTCGCTATATTCTGGTGGATGAATACCAAGACACCAATGTGGCGCAATATCTGTGGCTGCGCCTGCTGGCGGGGGCGCATAAGAACATTTGCTGCGTGGGCGATGATGACCAGTCGATCTATGGCTGGCGCGGGGCCGAAGTGGGCAATATCCTGCGGTTTGAACGTGATTTTCCGGGCGCGACGGTTGTGCGGCTGGAACAGAATTACCGGTCTACCCCGCATATTCTGGCCGCTGCCGGACAGGTGATTGCGGGCAATGAAGACCGCCTTGGCAAGACCCTGTGGACCGAAGCGCAATCTGGCGAAAAGGTCCGGCTGATCGGGCATTGGGACGGCGAGGAAGAGGCGCGCTGGATCGGCGAGCAGGTCGAGGATTTGCAGCGTGGCACGCGTGGGCTGGAACCGTTCGCGTTGAACCAGATGGCGATTCTGGTGCGGGCCAGCCACCAGATGCGCGCGTTTGAAGACCGGTTCCTGACCATTGGCCTGCCGTATCGCGTGATTGGTGGCCCGCGATTTTATGAACGCATGGAAATCCGTGATGCGATGGCCTATTTCCGGCTGGCGGTCAGTCCGGGCGACGATCTTGCCTTCGAACGGGTGGTCAATACGCCCAAGCGGGGGCTTGGCGACAAGGCGCAACAGACCATCCAGCGCATTGCGCGCGATGCGGGTGTGCCCTTGGTGCAGGGGGCCGCGCTGGCGTTGGAACAGGGCGCGCTGGGCGGGCGGGGTGCAAAAGCGCTGCGCGACCTGCTGGACGGAATCGCGCGGTGGCATGCGGCCGTGGGGGGCACAATCGCCGGTGCAGCCGATGATGAATTGATTGACACGCTGGACACCGCGCCCTTGCACGCGCAGGTCAGCCATATTGAGTTGGCCGAACAGATACTGGAGGAGTCCGGCTATACCGAAATGTGGCTGAACGACAAAACACCCGAAGCGCCCGGGCGGCTGGATAACCTGAAAGAACTGATCAAGGCGCTGGAATCATTTGAAAACCTGCAAGGATTTCTGGAACATATCGCGCTGGTCATGGACAATGACACGGATGGGTCCGATGACAAGGTCAGCATCATGACGCTGCATGGCGCGAAGGGGCTGGAATTTCCGGTGGTGTTTCTGCCCGGCTGGGAAGACGGGTTGTTTCCGTCACAGCGTTCCATGGATGAAAGCGGACTGAAAGGGCTGGAAGAGGAACGCCGCCTTGCCTATGTCGGCATTACGCGCGCCGAGCAGCTTTGCACCATCAGTTTTGCCGCGAATCGCAGGGTTTACGGGCAGTGGCAGGCGCAGATGCCGTCGCGTTTTGTCGATGAATTGCCCGCAGATCATGTGGATGTGTTGACGCCGCCGGGGCTGTATGGCGGCGCGGGCATGGCGGGCAGCATGGCGCAAAGCACGGTCGAGGATCGCGCCATGCGCGCAGATGTCTATAATTCCCCCGGCTGGCGGCGGTTTCAGGCGGCGCAATCGCGCCCGACAGCCAAGCCGCGGCCCGCATCAAAGATGGTGATAGATGCAACAGCTTTACCGGCGTTCGAACAAGGCGCGCGGGTTTTCCACACCAAATTCGGCTATGGGCGGGTGGCATCGGTCGACGGGGACAAATTGTTTGTCGAATTCGAGAAATCCGGCCCGCGTCATATTGTGGCAAAATTCGTGGTCCCCGCAGATCAGGCGGATGACGTCCCGTTCTAGGACATGTCGCGTTCATTCGTATTCACGCGACATGCTCTAACTTATTGGCTTTGTATGTTCGAGAAGCTCAAAACCGGTTCCCACTTTTGAGCAACATGCTCTAAAGCACGCAGTACAGAAGTTTCTTGCAGGAAGGCGCGTGCGGCCACGGGGTAGAGCAGGGGTACGAATGCGAATGCGCGCGAGCCGCGCCAAGGCGGCACCGCTGGAATGACTGCCATACTCTGGAAAATAAAAAGGCGACAGTCCCAGGGAGGAGGAGGGGGACTGCCGCCGATTTGCCATGACCCCAGGGAGGAGGAGGGGGCCGTTGCAATGTCCGGATCAGGTGATCCGATATTCGAGGGACAGAGCGGCCAGGGAGGAGGAGGGCCACTTTGTCCCAACGATCACCCCTAGGGAGGAGGACGGGGCGGTCGTCTGTGTGCCGGTTTCAAGCTTTCTGCTATCGCCGGAATGGGGTGACGGTGATTGGGGAGGAGGATCAATCACCGTCGCTCTCGGGTCCCAGGGAGGAGGAGGGGACCCAAAATCGTCAATTCTCGTATGCGGCCTCGTATGCCAGGCGCGTGATCATGGAGCGGCTGATGCCAAGGTCATCCAGTTCACGGCTGCTCAGCCGGCTTAGTTCGTCATGCGTGCGCTTGTAAACGCGGTAGCGTGCGAATGTGTCGGCAACGCTTTCAACCCAACCCATCAGGTAAGATACGGGGCGTGCGGACCCTACATTTGCAGTGATATGTGCCATGTTGCACCTTCTCTTTCAGTCTGTCTGCGGTCAGTGCCGCGTCTCGTTGAAATCAAAATAGCAACTTGCTGCGCTTGCACAACATACGATGCTGCAATGCAGCTATGCAGTAGCGTCATGTTTACGTTAGGGAAATTTCAGGACTGCCTGAAAAATGAACCATTTGGTCCAGAAAACTGTCGGGCAGGTCCGGATAACTGCAACCTGAGAGTCAGGTTAACCGGCAATTTGTGCCGCAAAAATGTTAGCGATATCAGCAAGTTCCTGCGCATCAGCTTGTGGGGGCGCGCTGAACGAGTCGATCCCGTCCTGTAAATAGGCGGCAGATGTCACGTCATGCACATGATGCATGGGAACGACATGTGCATGGGCATGCGGGACGTGAATTCCGGTATAAAACATTGAAACCCGCGGCACCTGATAGATTATTTTTTGTGCGCGCGCGATCTTCTGCGCACAGGTCGTTATGCGTGTTGCCAGTTTTTCGGGCAATTCCTCGAACCAGACATGGTGTTCTTTGGGAATCACAAGGCTATGCCCTGCGCGAACCGGGTGCAGGTCCAGAAATGCAAGGATGTGGTCATCCTCATAAATCTTGTGTGCGGGCAGCGCGCCGGTGGCGATTTTGCAAAACAGGCAATCGTGGTCCATCCTGGCACTCCTCTATCATGGATGCCTATATTTGCACGCGACCTGTCCCGTGACAATTTGTATTCAGGCCCGACGCCCCTTGTCGATTGCGCGCGAAAAGTCCATTTGTCGGGGTGCAAGCGGAAGGAAACTGGCATGAATGTAACGCGCGAAACGGTCCTTGAGGCCCTGAAGAAGATCGACCTGCCTGACGGTGGCGATTTGGTGTCGCGTGATCTGGTGCGCGCGCTTGTGGTTGATGGCGGTGCCGTCCGTTTCGTACTGGAGGCTGATACAGCGGAAGCCGCGCAACGGCTAGCACCTGTGCGACAGGCGGCCGAGGCCGCGATCAAGGCCCTTGACGGGGTTGTGCGCGTGTCTGTTGCCCTGACCGCCCATAGTCCGGCCCCAAAACCCAAGGGGGCCGCGCCATCCTTGAAAGTCGGCGGCCACCCGCGTCCGCAGGGGGACAAGCAAAATGTGCCCGGTGTGCGCCATCTCGTGGCGGTCGGGTCCGGCAAGGGCGGTGTTGGCAAATCCACGGTGGCCTCGAATCTGGCGGTCGCGCTGGCGCGTCAGGGTTTGCGCGTAGGCTTGCTGGATGCTGACATTTACGGCCCAAGCCAGCCCAAGATGATGGGGGTCGATCGCAGGCCCGCCTCGCCCGATGGCAAGAAGATCATCCCCCTGCAGGCGCATGGGGTTACGATGATTTCCATAGGCCTGATGCTGAAGGCAGATGATGCAGTCATCTGGCGGGGGCCGATGCTGATGGGGGCATTGCAACAGCTTCTGACCCAGGTGGAATGGGGACAGTTGGATGTGCTTATCATCGACATGCCGCCGGGAACCGGTGATATCCAGCTGACATTATGCCAGAAATTCGATGTGCGCGGCGCGATTGTCGTCTCGACACCGCAAGATGTGGCGCTGCTGGATGCCCGCAAGGCGTTGCGCGCGTTCCAGACATTGAAGACCCCTATTCTTGGGCTGGTTGAAAATATGTCGACTTATATTTGTCCGAATTGCGGGCACGAGGATCATATCTTCGGCGAAGGTGGCGTCCGTGTCGAAGCCGAGAAACAGGGACTGCCCTTCCTTGGGGAATTGCCGTTGAGTGTCGAGGTGCGGCTGGCCGGTGACGGGGGTATTCCTGTCGCGGCCACTGACAGCCCTGTTGCGCGTGCCTATGACCGGATGGCAGCACGGCTGATCGACGTTATCTAGCCCCGTATGCGGCCGCGCTGTGTGCGGCCGCATACGGAGGACCGGATTTCACAAAGCATTTGTTTCGCAAACGGGTTGCCAGTGCTGCGCATCCTGTGCAACAGTTTGTTCATAAGCGACAGCTAGAAGTCGCAAAAATGACAGGGACGAACTTCATGCCAAGATCAGATTTCTGGTCCGGGCTTGCCGTGGCCGCTTTCGGGCTTCTGGCTTTGCTTTGGGCAATACCAAATTACGCGGGGTCGAACCCGTTTGCGCAAATGCCGCCTGAACTGGTGCCGGGAATCGGCGCATGGCTTATGGTCATCTGCGGCGGCATTATTGCCCTGAAGGGCCTTGTTCAACTGCTGCGCGAGCGTTTGACACTGGTCACAACAGAACTGAGTTGGGCCGCCATTGGCTGGGCTGCATGGCCGTTTCTCTATGTCGGGGTGGCAATCTGGTTCATGTCATTCATCAAGATCACATGGTTTGGTGCCTTCCTGATTGCAGGCATGTTGATCCTGCTGGGGGAACGGCGCTGGTATATGATCCTTGGGTGTTCGGTTGTCCCCGTGGTGCTGCTGTATGTTCTGTCAGTGTATATGATGCGCGTCGGGGTGGTGTAGCACATGGATTTTTCCGCAGTAGGTTCTGCCGCCGCCGAAGCGCTGACGCTGGCATCTTTCATTGGAATCGGGGGCGGGGTGCTGCTGGGTTACGTTGTTGGCGTAATTCCCGGCCTGTCGCGGTCCGTTGCGATTTCAATTGCAATTCCGATGACATTCTACATGTCTCCGTATATCGCGATTTCCTTTTTGATAGGGCTGTCCAAGGGCACGGCCGCAGGCAGTGCGGTTTCGGCCATCTTGCTGAACGCCCCGGGCGAGGCATCTTCGGCCGCGACGGCGCTGGACGGCTATCCGATGGCGAAACAGGGCAAACCCAAAACCGCCTTGCAAATCGGCCTGATCGCGTCGGTGATGGGCGACATTCTGGCCACGATCATTCTGATTTTCGTGGCCATTCCGTTCGCCCGTGTGGCGCTGATGTTCGGCCCTTATGAAATGGCGGCCATTCTGGCCTTTGCACTGGTGTTTATCGCGGGCCTGTCGGGGGGCAATATCTTCAAGGGGCTTGCTGCGGGGGGCTTGGGTATTTTTCTGGGAACAGTCGGTCTGGACAACCAGACCGGATTGCCGCGCCTGACCTTCGGATATACCGAACTTATGGACGGCATGCCTTTGATTGCAGTTGCCATCGGCACGCTGGCGCTGTCGGAGATGTTCGTGCAATCCGAAAAGCTGCGGTATGAACGCGGCACAATGTCGGTTGCGCTAAAGAAGGATGACAGCGACCGGATGACATGGCCGATCTTCCGGCGTATTTTTCCAACCATTCTGCGCGGCACAGGTGTTGGCACATTCGTTGGTGCCCTGCCGGGGCTGGGGCCTTCGGTCGGGTCGTTCATGTCCTATGGTATGGCGCAAAAGGCGGCGAAAGACCCGCAAACATTCGGCAAGGGGGAACCCAAGGGGATTGCCGCCGCTGAATCGGCTGATAACGCCGTTATTCCTGCGGCATTGATCCCGCTATTCGGTCTGGGCATTCCGGGCAATGTGTCGGCAGCCCTGCTGATCGGGGCATTCGCCATTCATGGTATCACGGTCGGGCCGCTGCTGCTGCGCGACAACCCCGAACTGCTGTATTCCATTTTTGCAGGCATGATCCTTGCATCGGTCATCATGCTGGCGCTGGGCTGGTTCGGGCTGATGTTTTTTGCACAGATCACACGTGTGCCCCCGCATGTTGTCATTCCTGTTGTCATCTTCTTCTGTCTGGCCGGAATGATGCTTCAGGGCTATGGCACGTTCGGCTTGGTTATTCTGATGGGTTTCGCGCTTCTTGGCTATTTGATGAAAAAATATGACTATAGTTTCGTAACCTTCCTTGTGGCCTTCATCATCACCCCCATGCTGGAGTTGAACCTGCGCCAAAGCATTATTCTGTCGCGCGGGAACTGGGAAATTCTGCTGGGCCGGCCGATTGCGATGTTCTTTATCGCCTGCACTGTGTTGGCCCTTGTCACGCTGATCATCCGCACCTTCCGCACTGACAAGGCCGCTGGTGGCGCCCCAACGTCCGAATAGATCGGGGCTGCGCAACGGGTGTCGCCGAAATTTGTTGCAGTGATCCTGTCTTCAAGACTGCAACAATTCAACCGCCGGACGCTGTCAACAGTAGCACCGGCACCGAGAAGACATATGACCAACAGGAGTAGAGCAAGATGAAAAAGACCTTTGCAGCCATATTGGGCGCAACCATGATGACAGCGCCGATGGCGCTTGCCGCAGATTGGCCAACGCGTCCGCTGACCATGGTCATCGGCTTCGCGCCCGGTGGTTCGACAGATATTCAGGGCCGTGTTCTGGCAAATGTCATGGAAGAATTCCTTGGCCAGCCGGTGAATGTTGTTAACCAGCCGGGTGGCGGTTCTGCGGTTGCGTTTACACGCCTGAAGAACACCGAAGCGGATGGCCACACCTTTTTGTTCGGCGGAACCACAGCGCTGACCTTCACGCCGATCATCACGCCGGTGGAATACGAGATTGACGATTTCGAATATCTGGCCGCCGTGGCCGTAGGCCAGAATGCGATTGTGACATCTGCCGAACAGCCTTTCAGCACCTTTGACGAGATTATCGCCTATGGGAAGGAAAACCAGATGACCTATGCCCAGCAAACCCCGCTGGACGAGGCCATCATTCGCGCCATTGCCGAAGAAGAAGGGCTGGATCTGGCGATTGTCCCCACCGGTGGTGGTGGCGGGATGGCCCCGCTGGTCCTGGGCCGAGAGGTTGATTTCGCCTATTCAGGCGGGACGCATGCGCAATACACGCCCACAGGCGAAATGGTCGTCGCGGCCTTCATGTCGGCCGAGCGCAGCCCGTTCTACCCTGACACACCAACCCTGATGGAGCTGGGATATGACTATTCCATCGAGGATTATCGCAGCATCATCGTGCCGCAAGGTGTCCCCGAGGAGGTGAAAGCCCGTTTGATGGAAGCTGCCGAATACGCAAGCGAAAGCCAGACGTTCAAGGATATCACCGAAGGCAACACCTTCTTTCCGGTTGTGTTCATCGGACAAGAGGAAATGGAAGCCAATGTGCGCCGCATCCGTGCGTCAACAGAAGAAGTGATGGCAGACTGACAGACCTGATGCGATTGCTGCCGGCGGTGTGTCCCACTGCCGGCAGTGTCAGCGCGCGTCCGTGATGATATAGCGCGCGGCTTTCTCGGCGATCATCAAGGTCGGGGCGTTGGTGTTGCCGCTTGTGATCTGCGGCATAACGCTTGCGTCCACAACGCGCAGCCCTTCGATGCCGCGCACCCGAAGCCGTGTGTCGACCACGGCCATCGGGTCATCATCGCGCCCCATTCTGGCAGTTCCGGCGGGGTGGAAAATCGTGTTGGCAATATCGCCCGCCAGCGTCGCCAGTTCCTCATCGGTCTGGAACTCGATCCCCGGTTTCCATTCTTGCGGGTTGAACGCCTGCATCGCCGGTCGGGCCATGATATCGCGCACCTGCCGCAGGCTTTGCGCCGCGACCAGACGGTCGGTTTCGGTGGACAGGTAATTGGGCGCAATTTCGGGCGCATGCGTGAAATGGCCCGACTTTATGCGCACATGCCCGCGGCTGGTGGGGTTCAGGTTACATACGCTTACGGTCATCGCGGGAAACGGGTGCAAGTCTTCACCGAAGGCGTCAAGGCTAAGGGGCTGCACATGGTATTCCAGATTTGCATGCGGCAGGCTGGGATGCGAGCGTGTAAACGCCCCTAACTGGCTGGGTGCCATGCTCATCGGGCCGGATCGCTTCAGCGCATATTCCAGCCCGATGCGGGCCTTGCCCCATAGCGAACCGGCAAGCGTGTTCAGCGTTTTGGTATTTTCCACCTTATAGACCGCGCGGATTTGCAGATGATCTTGCAGGTTTTCCCCCACACCCGCCAAATCCTTGACCACATCAATCCCGTGCGCCCTTGACAATGCCGCCGGACCAACGCCCGAAAGTTGCAGTATCTGTGGTGAGCCAATCGCACCGGCCGACAAGACAACCTCGGCGCGGGCGCTTGCCGTGACTGCCGCGCCGTGCTTGCGGATAACGACACCCGCACAGCGGGTCTGCCCTGTGGCGGTTTTGTCGAAGATCAGACGCTCGGCCTGACTTTCGGTCCAGATTGTCAGGTTCTTGCGCGCTTGAGCAGGGCGCAGGAACGCCTTTGCACTGCTCCAGCGCCAACCCGATTTCTGCGTCACCTCGAAATATCCGACGCCCGAATTGTCGCCAGTGTTGAAATCCCCTGTGCTCTGGATGCCCGCCTCATTGGCCGCGGCGGCAAAGGCTTCCAGCACATCCCAGCGCAGGCGCTGCTTTTCGATACGCAATTCGCCACCGCATCCGTGCAAGTCCGAAAACCGGCTGTTATCGCCGGTTCGCGGGTCTGCGCCGTCATCCAGTTTGTAATGGTCCTCATGGGCCTTGAAATCGGGCAGGGCGTTGTCCCAGGTCCAGTCATTATCTCCGGTCAGTTGTGCCCAGGCGTCATAATCGCGGGCCTGACCGCGCATGTAGATCATACCATTGATAGATGAACAGCCGCCCAGTGTCTTGCCGCGCGGATAGCGCAAGGACCGCCCGTTCAGGCCCTGTGTCGGTTCTGTCTGATACAGCCAGTCAGTGCGCGGGTTCCCGATGCAATACAGATACCCCACCGGCACATGAATCCACAGGTAGTTGTCCTTGCGCCCCGCTTCCAGCAGCAGCACCTGTTTGGTCGGGTCCGCGCTCAGGCGGTTGGCCAGCAGACAACCGGCCGTGCCGGCGCCGATGATGATGTAGTCAAAAACTGCGGCGGGCATAAAAAACTCCGGTATTTTGCGCGAAGCGGCTGTATCAGGTTATCTTTCCCATATGCCCGTTCAGGGCTGCGCTGACGGCGGGGTTCTTGTCCGTGTCCGTTGAACGGATAGATATTGCCGGTCTGGGCAGGGAACACAAGCCTTGGACGGCAGGTCATGTTTCCACACACGCACCGCCGTTTGCGCCGATGGCGCGGCCAGTCTCGTATCCTGCGCGGGCTTCTGATAGCACAGCGTGATCAAGACCCCGATCCGGAGCGAATATGCGCAGTCTTGCTGCCCTGAACACACGCGAAACACCGCTTGCGATTGCCACGATCTGCGCCGGTGTGGCCTTTTTGGTGGCCAATGACGCTGCGGCCAAGCTGCTGACGGACCGGTATACACCGATCCAGATTGTCTTTTTGCGCAACCTGATTGCCGTACCAATTATCACCGCGATCATCCTGACGGTATTTGGGTCGGCAGCCCTCCAGACACGGCATCTGCGCTTGCATGCGTTGCGCGGGGCGTTGATGGTGACAGGCGCGTGGCTTTATTTCACGGCGCTGATCTACATGCCGCTGGCCGAAGCCACCGCGCTGGTCTTTTCGGCGCCGATCTTCATCACTGCGCTGTCGGTGCCCCTGCTGGGCGAGCATGTTGGCTGGCGGCGCTGGGGGGCAGTCTTGTTGGGATTCGCTGGTGTTCTGGTAATCGTGCGCCCCGGCAGTGAGGCGTTTCAGCTTGCTGCCCTGCTGCCGGTCGGAACCGCATTGTGCTATGCAGTTTTCATGATCAGCGCGCGCTGGATCAATCGCACCGAAAGGCTGTGGACGATGATGCTGTTCGCGATGCTGTTCCCGATGATCTATGCCGCACCTTTTGCGCTGGTCAACTGGGTGCCCGTGCAGGCGGCTGATGCCGCATTATTCGTTGCACTGGCTGTGTTTGGCAGTCTTGGGCTGGCCTTGATCGGTCAGGCGTTCCGTATGGCACCTGCCGCCATTGTGGCGCCGTTTGATTACACCGCCCTGATCTGGGCCACGGGGCTGGGCTGGCTGATCTGGGGGGACGTGCCGATGGTCTGGACCATTCTGGGGGCTGCAATCATCGTGGTCAGCGGGATTATCATTATCCTGCGAGAGGCGCGCTAGATGCGGGGTCGGACAGCATGATGACATCATCAGTGGCAAAGACTGTGTTGCTGACCACCCTCGCGATGATGGCTTTTGCCGCGAATTCTGTCCTGAACCGGATCGCCCTTGCCGAGGGCGCGGCAGACGCGCTGACCTATACCGGCGTCAGGCTTGCCTCTGGCGCAGTGATGCTTGTGTTGATCCTTGTTTGGCGCGGGGGCTTTGCGCGACTGGGGCAGATGGGCGGCAGCATAGGGGGGGCGACTGCACTGTTTGTCTATGCCATCGCGTTTTCCTTCGCGTATCTTGAGCTTGCTGCGGGAACCGGCGCGCTGTTGCTGTTTGCGACCGTGCAACTGGGCATGCTGGGCTGGGCCATCAGAAAGGGTGACATGCCGGGCTGGCTAGAGTGGGGCGGTTTTGCAGTGGCGGCCGTGTTTCTTGTGCTGCTGTTGTTGCCCGGCCTTTCGGCGCCAGCGCCATCGGGGGCTGTGCTGATGGTGGTCGCGGGGCTGGCTTGGGCAGTCTACACGCTGCTGGGGCGCGGTTCCGCGCGGCCGCTTGTTGATACGGGCGGCAATTTCCTGCGGTGTTTGCCCCTTGCGATACTGCTGATCCTGCCGGGAGTTTTTATGCAAAGCACAAGCCTTGCGGGATGGATTTATGCCATAGCGTCCGGTGCGCTGGCCTCGGGGCTGGGATATGCCATCTGGTATGGCGTTCTGCCAGCGCTGGAGCGCAGCACGGCCGCCTATGTGCAGCTGAGTGTGCCTGCAATTGCTGCCTTGGGTGGGGTCGTGTTTATCGCCGAGCCGCTGACATTGCGCCTGATGCTTTGTTCGGCAGGCATACTTGGCGGTATCGGTCTGGCATTATGGGGGGCAGACCAGCGCAAGCGCGCTGCGCGGCACGTCACGCCCGCCTCCCGTGCAATGAAAAAGGGATGAAGCCTGTGGGGACATTCAAGCGGATTCACTTGTTTCCACCGGCCGGCCTGATTGCCTGTGCAAGGGGTTGAGTGCCCTGCCGCAAGCCGCTACGTTCCGCCAGCCGCACGCATGCAAGCCGTTGATCTTGGGGCGGTGATGGCGTCACTTTCCATACACATCCCGCAGGACCAGAAATGACATCAGAGACGACAGACGCCCGTATCGCCCGCCTGCTTCATCACCGCAAAGCGGGCCTGTCATTGGGCGAGCCTGTGGTGCCTGCAATCTCGGTCGCGACCACGTTCCATTTGCCACAAACCCAAGGGGCCGTGCATTCCTATGGCCGTGCAGGCCAGCCCACATGGGACGCAGTCGAGGCACAGCTTGCGATTCTGGAAAATGCCGAGGTGGTTGCCTTTCCGTCGGGAATGGCCGCGATCACGGCAGCACTTGTGGTCTGCTTGAGGGCTGGCGCGCGCGTGATGATCCCATCAGATGGGTATTATGTGACGCGGCTTCTGGGCCGTGACATGTTGCAGGTTTACGGCGTCGATGTGGTGCCCGTCCCGACGCTTGATATGGAAACTGCCGATTTCACCGGATTCGACGTGATCTATATCGAGACCCCCTCGAACCCCGGTCTGGACACTGTTGATATCGCGACCATCACAGCGCGTGCCCATGCTGCGGGCGCGCGGGTTATCGTAGACAACACCACCATGACGCCCCTTCTTCAGCGCCCGCTGGATTTTGGGGTCGATCTGGTTGTGGCCGCTGACACCAAGGCCCCGTCGGGCCATTCCGACGCACTTTTCGGGCATGTTGCGGGGCGTGACGGGGTGCTGATGGCGCGTGTCGCGGACTGGCGGCGGCAATCGGGGTCGGTCCCCGGCCCGTTCGAGGCCTATCTTGTCCACCGCGGGCTGGAAACGCTGGAGGTGCGCCTGACCCGTATGTGCGCCTCGGCTGCGGTCATTGCCGAACGGCTGGCTCAGCACCCGCATGTGCGCGCTGTGCGATATCCGGGCTTGCAGGATGATCCGTCATTCAAGGCCGTGGGGGGCCAGATGGTCAATGGCGGCTTCCTGATCGGCTTTGAGTTGGCAGATGCAGCCACGGCAGAAAGAGTCCTGTCCTGTTGTCCGTTGATCGAGCAGGCCACCAGCTTTGGCGGCGTCCATTCTGCCGCGGAACGCCGCGCGCGCTGGGGCGACACGGTCGCAGACGGGTTTATCCGACTGTCAGTTGGTATCGAGCCGGTGGAAGAACTGTGGCGCTCTATCGACGCGGCGCTGGTGGTTTAGGCCCTGAAAGGCGGTGTCGGTCAAATCCTGCCGCCGGCCCCCGGTGATATCATGCCATTTCGCTTGCGAACCGGCCCACAACGTGCCGTCAGGTTCCTGCGCGTAAAATGCCTTAAGCAGGTTCCGCATTTGATCGGGGATTGCCGTTCTGGCGGGGATGTCATGGGGCGGGCGTTTTCGGGGGCAGGCGGCCTGCGTTTTCGTGATCGATGACGACGGCTGCTACAAGGGCTTTGTCCGGCTTTCGGCGCTGCTGCGCGCAGACGGGGACAGCCCTGTCAATACCTTCATTGATGGCGCGGATCTGGCCGCCCCGCATGACATGGAACAGGAAGCCGCCGCGCGCAGATTGCAGTTGCGCGACGTGCCCTTGCTGCCGGTCGTCAACGCCAAATCCAAGATGATCGGTGTTCTGACCTTCGATGATGCAATGGATATTCTGGAACAGGAAACCACAGATGACATCATGTTCAAGGCCGGTGTGGGCGATGTGTTCAACACTGATGATCACATCCGGTCCGAGAAACTGACCCA